>JALZVD010000052.1 GCA_023300205.1 Akkermansiaceae bacterium
CAGATGCGGGGGGGAGGCCTGCGTGGCAGGTGCTGGAGGCTGAGTTAAGACGGCTAGGGGAGCTTTGTGGGCGAGATATTTATGGTGAACTTAGTGCTGAGGAGGTGGAGTGGGTGATTGAAGATTAAGGTAGTTTCCAGGTGGCTTTGTATTTTTTATAATCAGCTGAGGTGAGTAGGACGTAGACTGGTTTTTTATTTGGGTCAGTTTTTGAGATTAAGTTTTTGAGTAGGTCTGCTTGCATGGTGGTGCATCCGGCTGTTGCTTTGGAGCCGGCAGCGCGCCAGATGTGAAAGAAGATGGAGCTTCCTGCATTAGGGATGGCGGGCTTTTTAGCGGTTCCTTCGTTGTGAGCGATGAAGAGTTTGAGCGAGTGGGCGTAGTCGTCTTGGCGCATTTGAGCTTTTTTTTCCCATGTTGTTTTAGGTTGATGTGAGATGAGTAGGTGCCTGTTATAGTATGGGGAGCTAGGGTCCTCTACCCAGAGGTCTTTGGTTGTGATTTGCTTATAGGGTAGGGTTGAGATTTTGTTGATGGAGGGAGCGTAGCCGAATGCGAATCCTGATTCAGAGCCAATTCTGAAAATGCCAGCAGGAGAGCGACCGTCACCTTCTTTTTTGCTGATTCCGGCGAGATTCTTGGGGTGGAGGCCAATGCCCCAGGCTAGTCCGTTCCTGCCGAGTCTGCCTTTCCACGATTTACTGGTCTGTTGCCAGGTGTTGTTGTTTTTTTCAAATATTGAAAGGGTGACATGGGATGAATTTTTCTCTGGAGCGATTCCGATTATGAGTTGGCGAGTGTTCTCAGGCAGTTGAGCGTAGGCGATAGCTGATGTGAGAATGGATGCGAATAATGAGAGTAAGGGTAGGTTTTTCATGAGGTGATATTTAGATGCGGAAATGTAATCGAGATCTAATCTGCTAGCAAACGGAATTGGATGCTGAGGTATTTAGTGATGGTTAACTTTTAAAGGTTGCACGAAGGGAGCGATTCGCGTAAGTGTTGTATATCAACTATGAAAACAATTTTTTATACTCCCATTTACTGTTCTCTTGTGCTGATATTGAATTCCTGCGGTACTTCTCCTGATGTTGAAGAGTCTGAGGTTCATCAGCCTATTACTCAACCTTCCGAATATGTAGAAGCGCCAATTGAAGAACCTGTTTCGATGAATCAAGCGGCGATTCCACTAAACTCTGCTATGCCTATTGCTGTGCGAGTGGCTGGAAGACCTGGATTTGTTTTTAATCCTTATAATCAGAATATGGTTGAGGTGGATGGTATGAGCTCAGGGACTAAGGTACGCGATCCTCAAGATCCAGATTCTAGCCACATCTTTGTGGTTCCATAGATTTTTAGTACATTGATTTTATAAAATTTAAAAAGCCTACTAGGATGATTCCGAGTAGGCTTTTCATTTGCTATTAAAAGATTAGGGGTAGTATTATGGGAGCTTGAATGTCTTCATTGTGCTATTGTCTGGTTTTCCTGTATTTGGATTATTTTGAATGGTTGAGGGGTCTCCAGCGAGTTGGCCACTTTTAAAGCCTTTAGCAACGATAGGATTATGTGGTGGGAATGGGCTAATGTAATGATCTTTTATCGTCTGACCTGTGGTAGGGTTGATCATTCTTTTTGCTACAGGATTAAGAGGGAGTTTAGCAATGGGTGCTGGGGTAGCAATTGTTGCAGGTGTTTCCGGAAATATAGATTTTAGACCGTCCGCGCATGAGGAGGAGAGAATAACAGCTGAGGTTATTATTAATGAGGAGATTGTTTTTTTAATCATGTTGAAGTGTTGAGTTTGGGATGGCGTTGATCAAGAGGATTTTTGTGGAATCTTCAGAGTTTGGAGATTCTCCATGGTTATTTTTTAAAGGTTAGGGAGGTAGATTGTTTATAGACCTGCTAGAGAGGTGAGGAGTAGCCAGACTTTCTTAGGCTTGGATAGGGTGTAGCGCTGGTGGAAGACTTGGAAGTTATTAGCCTGCATTTTTTTAAGTATGCCGTGGTAGATCTTGCGCATGGCTTCTGATGAGCGGAGGGCTTTGGCGTCTTGTTGATGGAAGCTTTTTTCTGCTTCTAGGTAATAGTGTTCTGCTCGTTCTGAGATGTATTGCATCATGGCGATGAATCTGCCGTCGTGGACTCTGCCTACGAGGTCGCGCTCTGAGTATTGGAAGCGGATCATGTCGTTCTCTGGGATGTAGATGCGGAGGTTATCTGATAGGTCTTCGCCGACATCGCGGAGGATGTTGGTGAGTTGGAGTGCGTGGCCTAGATTTACTGCGTATTTTACTGAGTCTGGATGCTGGCAGCCGAAGATATTGATAGAGATGAGTCCTACGCATGATGCGACTTGGTAGGTGTATTTCTTAAGGTCTTGCCATTCTGCGAAGCGTCTGGATGGCTGAAGGTCTGAGTGGCAACCTGCAATGAGGTCTAGAAAGAGCTGGTTGTCTATCTGGTAGCGGTCTCGTATTTCTAGGATGTCTTGCTGTGGCTTGGTGAGGGATGAGTGAGGTGGCTGAGAGAAGCATTCTTTCCAGGATTGGAGGCCCTCTGTTTTTTCATCTATGGGGATGTCTGGGCTATCTGCTAGGTCATCAACGATTCTGCAGAATGCGTAGAGGCTAATCATGTCATTGCGACGTTGTTTAGGGAGGCAAGCAAATGCAAAAGCTAAGTTAGATTTGGCATTTTTGGTGATGAGCTTGGCTTCTGACATGGTTTGATCGATTATTTTATTTTACCCCAGTGTCCGCTACCAAATGGCCAGAGTGAGAGAAATGCGGGGCCGGCTACGTTGTATTCTTTTACTGATCCCCAGACGCGCGAGTCTGATGATTTGTATGAGTTGTCACCCATAGCCCAGTATTCTGAGAGGCCGGTGGATGGTCTGTAAGCGAGTTCTTTGTCGGTGATGCCCATGAATTTATAGCCATTGAATCCGTCTTTAAGTGACTGAACTTTTAAAATGCCTGGATCTGTAGCATTCTGGCCGTCTCTGACGATGATTCCTCCGTCTGGGTAGTCAGGGTTTTGATGTTGAGTTGGTTGAATACTGATGTGCTGTCCTGGGGTGGCGATGAGGCGCTTGATGTAGTGAGATGGAGGAGTCTTACTTCTTCTGTTCTGTTCTTCGATGTGTTTGATTCCACGGGTGTCGAACACAAAGACTTCATTTTGCTTGGGGCTTCTGAAATGGTAGGAGACTTTATCTACTAGGATGAGGTCACCAGATTCTGTGTAGCCTTCAAGGACTTTGGTTCCACCGGCGATGTTGTATTGGCTATAGAATGGGACTCTGGATCTTGGTGATGTTTCACTTTTGAAGTAAACGTCTGCACGGTCATCGATAGAGATGTGTTTGAGCTTGTCCCAGATCGTGGGGTTTTGTTTTTTGATGAGGCTATCGTAGAATTTAGTGAGTCCGGCTTGCTCAAGTGATGTTGCTGATCCTGAGAATGTTTCTACTTGGCCATTTGAGAAGATGACTCTGACGCGAGGGAAGAAGTGCATGAACTGGTAGTCTTGGATGGCGGTGATTCTGGAGTCACCTTTGGCAGTGAGTGAGAAGTAGTTTCGTCCGTGTGTGGCTTGTTGAGCGAGGCGAAGGGGTAGGGCTGGCCAGTCTTTTTCAACTAGTGCTCCACCTGTGATTCCGTTGAGAGCGGGGTACATGGAGTTGGTGGGGATACGGAATGGCTGGAGAAGGTATGCGCGGACTCCGAGGGCGACGACGATAGCGACGAAGAAGACTTCAATATTTTCTTGGAATGCATTGGGGGTGCGATACTTAGGGAGTGCGTGTTGGCAGGTTTTTTCTAGTAGCTTGCTTGCTTCTTGAGCGGCGGCTTGATCACTGGCGCTGATGGCTGATTTGAGGTCAGCTCTACGTGATTCAATTTCTTCAATACGATCAGTTTCGAGTAAGTCTCGTTTGTAGTTGAGAAATTTGAGAGCGCCTTTGTGGAGGAGTAGGGCTTGTTTTTTCCATTTTGGTTTAAACATTATTTTGAATCACTTGGTTAGTTCTGCACGAGAGTGGTGGTGATGAGGTGAGATTGCCAGAATATTTTGAGGTAATTTAGGTTAGAAATGTGGATGAGCTAGTTTAAGGTGGGGATATTTTCTAAAAAGAGGGCTTTACGTAAGAGAGAATTGTGGCATAGCTGTGTTGCTCCATTACTAATTTACAAAGAAATAACTGGTGATGAGTGAGCGGATAAAACTAAAATTTAGAATATAATATTATGGATATACAAATAGCAACTCTTTGTGACTTCGCGGCGGACTATAACGGGAAGATGGTAATTACTGGAACATTTGATACGCTTGCTGGTAAGGCGATGCCTCTTGTACACCCTACATGTGTGCTGGCTATGCGCTTGTGCATCACTCCTGAAGATACAGGAAGTCATACGTTCTCAGTAAATATCATTGATGCGGATGGAAATTCAATTGATGAGAAGATGCCGATCGAGGCGGATATGCCTATTGAGCTACCTGAGAATGTACCTTTCATGACACGTAACCTTATCCTTAATCTTCAGGGTCTTAAGTTCCCAGAGGATGGTGTTTATTCTATCGATATTAGTGTGGATGAGGAGCTTGTTTCTCGTATACCTCTCCGTATTGTTGAGATGGATGAAAGTGGTAAGCCCACTTAGTAAGGCGAATTTTTGAATACAATGAACCACAAGTAATGATGAGTGAATGTGATGAGTCATTTTATGATTCTGTGCTCATTACTGGTGCCTCTGGAGGTATTGGTGAAGAGTTTGCTCGTCAGCTTGTGTTCCGTTGCCGGCAAATGATTTTGGTGGCGAGGCGGGAAGATAGGTTGATTGATCTTGCTGCTGAATTGCGGAGAGAGAATCCAGGTTTGGAGGTTGTTATCTTTGTGGTGGATCTGACTTTTTCTGATGAGCGAGAGAAGTTACTGAGGGAGTTACTGAATGATGGAGTTAATCCTGATTTACTGATTAATAATGCAGGGATGGGGGATTATAGGAGGGTTGCTGATTCTGAGTGGGATAAAACGGATGATATGATGCAGGTGAATATGACAGCATTGACTCATCTGACTCATAGTCTGGTTCCACAGATGCGAGAGCGTGGGAGCGGGGCGATACTTAATGTGAGTTCTCTGGCTAGTCTTTTGGCAATGCCTGAATTCGCTGTGTATGCGGCGACTAAGGCTTATGTGACGAGTTTTTCTGAGGCTTTAAGATTAGAGCTTAAAGCTGATAATATTTCTGTGATGGCATTGTGTCCTGGGCCGGTGCGAACGGAGTTTGGTTCTGTGGCAATGCCTGCAGATGCGAAGGAACTACCAGGTAGAGATGCATTTTATGTGGATAAATCTGATGTGGTTAGTCAGGCTTTGACTGGTCTACGCCGTCAGAAAGCGCGGGTTTATCCAGGTTGGAAAGTGAGGCTTGTAGCAGCGGGTATTTCACTGCTTCCATTGGCTGCGATACGCTTGTTAATGAGTAGGCGTGTGAGTGATTAGAAATGGATTTTGATATGTCAGAGTTTGAACATGTAGACGGGGTTAGAGTGGTGGTGGATGAGGTGATGTATATGCCTTCGCTGCATAGTCCTGTTGATAAGCCGCATCCGTTTATTTATTATATTACGATCTATAATGATTCTGATGTGGTGATTCAGATACTAGGTAGGAAGTGGATGGTAATGGAGGGTGATGGAGAGGTTGTGGTTGTTGAAGGTAGTGGTGTGATAGGAGAGAAGCCTACGCTTAACCCTGGAGAAAGCTTTAGTTATAATAGCTACCATGTAGTGGCTAAGTCTGGGGAGGCGGCAGGTGCTTTGTATGGGTTGACTCGACCTGATAGTGAGGGAGGGGAGAGTAAGCGATTTATGGTTGAGATACCAGAGTTTGATCTGAGGTGCCCAGGGTAGTAGGGGGGTGATCGTTGTTTTAAAACGTGCCGTTTAGTTTACGCCCTATCCAGAAGATGGCTAGGAGGATTATGAGAGTGATGAGTAGCGCGATGTGTGTCCAGATGGGGTAGCGAGATTCTAGTGGTGACTTGGATGGTAAGTTGTCTATTAGAGCTGCTATTTCATTTAGTTTTTCTGGTGTGATGAGTTGTCCTTTGGTGATACGGGACAGTTCTTGGAGTAGTTCGGTGTTTACAGGTTTACCAATTTTCTCGATCTGTTGTCCTTGAGCGATGATTGAGGTGGATACGGTTTTGGCTGATTTATCTCCTTCGATTCCAGCTGTGATTTTCCATTCTCCGATTTGGTCGATATCAAATCCACCTGTGAATGCTCCCCAGTTTCCTGCGCTTTTATCCAGTATGATGGTTTTCTTAGCTCCGTCTGGTGCGGTGATTTGTATTTCTACGTTTCCTTCTCTGAGGGGGACACCGTTGGCGTCAAATGCATTGGCGCTGAGGCTGACGAGGTCTCCTGGTTTGGGTCTGTCTGGTGTGCGGTAGAGGCGGATTCTCTCTCCTGCTGCCATGTTACGCTGGTATGACATCCAGCGGGCTACGTTTTTCCAGAACCTGAAGTGGTAGAGGTCTTCTACGCCGCGTCTCCAGCGCCAAGCTGAGTCGTGACCGAGGAAGAGGGCTTTGCCACTACCTGCTTGTTTGGTAACTAGCATGGGGATGGACCCATAGCTGTTTTTACGGTTGGCGTGGGTGGCTAGAACGGTGGCGCCGGCTTTTGTTTTCTTTACGGCTGCGCACCAGTAGAAGCCTGGGAGATTCCTCCAGATTTTAGGGTTTTCTGCTTCATTCTCCCCTAGGAGTGTTAGGAGTGATGTTTTGCCTGGGGTGGTGAGGTTGAGTGGTGAGGGGACTTGGTCACTGAGTCCATTGGGTTTTGTTTCATCGTATATGATGGGAAGAATGGGTTCTAGGTCGCTGCCTTTAAGGGTGCGTTGATTTCCAGATGGTCCGGGGATGAAGACGATTCC
>JALZVD010000053.1 GCA_023300205.1 Akkermansiaceae bacterium
CTCGTCCTCCCTTTGGCAGGTAAGGCGGGGCGCAATCTACAAAAAAACGCGCAGATGTCAACATCTCTCCACTCTTTTTTTCGCTTTATTTTTCAGCGAAAATTAAACACCTCAATTACAGCATGTTAAGGAGATCTCTCTGGACATCATTTACACGGATTGGCGTTGCTCCTAGCCTGATCACACGCTGTTTTGTATCTTCATTATTCACTATTACAAGAATCAGCATGTTTAATCCAGCCGCCCTCCAACCTCGAACAAGCTTCTCCCTCTCCTCAGACAACTTAGTAAAGATCACTACGCAAATCGAAAATGATGCAGAATGCCTTAAAACTTGCTGAGATAAACTCATCCAATCAGGCTTAACCTCCAGCTCAAGAGTCGCCAGATGCTCTAATAAATTTCCAGATCTCGCAACCCCTCTACCAACTGTTAGAGTCTGAGCACCCTTATTAAGAAAAATGAGATCCAGTAAACACTCTCGGCTATCCACCACCCTGGCAAAAGATGCCGCGATAGAGACAGCCTCTTCAAAACAGTCCAGATCTTCAAACGCCCCATTAGTATCCAGCACTAATGCATATCTCGGAAAAAAGACATTCTCATATTCCCTAACAACTGGCTTCCCAGTTCTCGCCCATGAGGCCCAGTCTATATGCTTAGGTGAATCGCCTGAACGATACGCCCTAAGACCCCTAAAATCATCAGAAACACCAGCCATGTATGATTGAGACAAACCACCTAAGTGCTCACCTCCACCTCCATCCATCAAAAACTCAGGTAACTTATAGCGCCTAGGCAACACAAGAATAGAATCCTCACCCGAACCTACACGAACGCACTTCTGTAATAAATAGAGCGGCTCAGGAAGATAGAGCCATGCATTACCAAACTCTAACCTACCTCGCCTCATCGGCTTACATTTTAAAATAAGATCCTCCTCTCCACCTCCAGCGATAACAGATAAACTGACTTCCTTAGATTCAAATTTCGTCTTCTTCTTACACAACCACAACCATCGATAGTAAGCAAATAACCGATCAAATCCATTTCGCAACTCCTCTTGAGGCTCTCTAGAATGAACAAACTCCTCTCTGGTCGGCCTCGAATCCACTGGTAAGTCATGCAGTAACGCCGCACTCAACTTCTTCAAACCCAGATTACGACAACGCACCATGTAAGTAAATTCTTCACCTACTGAAGCCACCTCAGGAAGCTCCCTCTCAACATGAACTCTTGCCAACTTAAAAAAAACAGCGACAGAAGAAAACAAGAAAACTCCACACAGAAACGAAAACAGATACAACGTCGCTAACTGATAATAGGTAACAAAAACAATAAGAATCACCGGCACCAACAAGAGAAAAAGCACCCCAAGAGGGGTAATACGCCTAAAGATAAAATGAGTAGTTGAACTAGAGGACCAGTAGACAGAATAGAAAAGAGATTGCGCTTTAGTAATCATTTTCTACATCAAGCAGGCACAGGGATATCATCTAATAACTGCTGAACATACATCCTCCCATTCTTACCTGAATAAGCTGCATCTGAATCCAAAATCAATCGATGCGCTATCACGTCTTTCGCACACTCTTGAATCACATCAGGAGTCACAAAATCCTTACCTCTAACAAGACTCAGCGCCTGTGAAACTTTCATCAATGCTAGAGAAGCCCTTGGACTCGCCGCCAGCTTAATATCCTGAAGCCCCCTTGTTGCAGCCACTAATCTAACAATGTAATCCTTAAGCTCATTAGAAACCCTCACATTAGCTACATCACTCTTGAATTGCAAAACCTCATCCATACTTACTGAAGGACTAAGATCATTTACAGGATGCCCTGTTGACTGCTGATCAGTTAAGATAGAAACCTCATCATCCAAACTCACATAACCCAACGAACACTGCATAGCAAAACGATCCATCTGAGCCTCAGGCAGAGGAAAAGTCCCCCTAAACTCCACCGGATTCTGAGTAGCTATAACAAAAAACATTTCAGTAAAATCATACCTCGCTCCCTCAATTGTCGCTTGCTTCTCTGCCATCACCTCCAACAACGCACTCTGCGTTCTCGGTGACGCTCTATTGATCTCGTCAGCTAATAAAATGTTAGAAAAAACAGGACCTTTTTTGAATTCAAACTGAGCGTTACGAGGATCTAGAATAGACACCCCTAAAATATCTGATGGAAGCAAATCAGGTGTAAACTGAATCCTCTGGAACACCGAACCAGAAATCGAACTCGCCAACGCCTTCGCCAATGTAGTCTTACCAGTCCCAGGATAATCCTCTAACAATAGATGACCACCCGCCCCCATACAACATATGATTTTCGTCACCAAATCATCCTGCCCTTTGATAATAGAGCGAATAGATGCATGTAGCTTTTCCCAAGTCGTCATAATATTTCGGAGAATAATCAGGCCAATATCTACTTAGTAAGATCCTCAAATTTCCTTTCAAATGAAGGGACTTGATCCCCTCTCTTTATCAACTGCGACTTAAACTGCTCATCTAGGTCATCTGCGGGAAGTGACACCTCGCCACCAAGATTCACATCAGCCCATACATACTCCCCATCATCTTCAGCGAAAACCTTTTTAATTTCCTTACCATTTTTTGTCGCTAGAACCATCACAGGTAAACCCACCTTCAGACTTCCAGTCATTAAATTGTTTTCATCTATCCTAAAATTGCCTTTGATCCGCATTAGACTCTTTTGCTTAAGATCAATATCCGTAAACGCACTCACCCCCTTAGACCTCCTCATTATCAGTGTTGATTTCCCCCTAAAAACAGGACTAGTATAAGAACTATCCTCAAGAAGTTGAGCAATGGTACTAATAAACTCAAAATCATTCACCCTCAGCTCTCGCATCTTAAGCTTCGTCAATATATCAAAAGAATCTATATCCCCTACGTTCACCTTAAAAGTCCCCTCGCCAGACAATATCTTCCCACTAAGAAATCTACGAACCTTAGGATCAACCCACTCGTTCAAAGAATAATCCTGCAGATCCGTTTTAAGCTCCACGAGATCACCCTTCGTATAACCACATGTCCCATCTAAGTTGAGAATACCTGAGTGATCCTCGGACTCAAGCCCAAGATAAAGCTCCGCCTGATTAGGCTTAAAGCTCAACAACCCATTCTTAACATTGAACACCCCAAACATTGGCACAGTAAACTTCCCGCCATCAACACTAAACTGACCTTCTCCCTCTTCGCTCTGACGGTACGAAGCCATACCTCCTTTAAAGTCCCACAAAGAACCCTTTCCAAAATCAACATCTAGTATTGAACACTGATACAAATCAAATTTAAAATCCACAGGCCTCTCTATATTAGTATTCAACCGAGGATTACTCTGCTCCATCTCTAATTTCAGCTCAGCCCTCTCTACACCTACAGTACTACCACTCCATCCCGTTCCAATGAACGCCAAAACACCATAGTCTGCATTCACCCCTTCGAGTCTAAGGCTCTTCAAAACAGTACTCCCACCAAGCCAATTTAAATCAATTTTAGTTAATTTAGCAGAATCTGCACTAATATCTAATTTACCTAACTCAACATCCGCACCTGAGATATTCACAATCGTCTCACTCACTTTAGATTTAAATCTATTTCCGTTAAAATACCCTAATAATACACTGAAAGTAATCACTGACAACAATAGGACACCAATCACGCCTGCAATGATGACCACCTTCCGCTTGATACTCTTCTTCTCAGACTCCTCTTTAGGCTGCACGCTCCTGCGCTTCTTCGACTTAACTTTAATAGCCTCCGAACCGTCTGCTCGAACCACCAATTCGCCTGCTTCTATCTTTTCTGATCGTTTCTGATTAGCTCCCTTCTTGAGGTTGCGCATCATCTCATCGAGAGGCATATTCTTATTTTTATTTGACACAATCTTTAATGTTTTGGGATGGATAAATATTTGATTTTGATGAACTCAACAGGCCTGCTACCTCTCTCTCCAGGGCTGACCAGTAGGATCAACTAACTCCGCTTTAACAAACATAATCACAGCTGTTTTAGTATTTTTAAGTCCTTGTGACTGAAAAAACCTTCCTACCAGTGGCAAGTCTCCCAATAAAGGCACCTTATCATTCACGTTTTCAATTCGTTGCTGAATCAAGCCTCCGACCACAACAGTCGCTCCATCTTGAACAGTAACACCCGTATTTAGCCTTACGTTTCTAAAAACTGGCTGCAAGATCGCATTCGCCTGTATCACATTCCTCGTTGGCAAACCAGTGATCGGATCAATAGCGATATTAAACAATGGACTACCATAGTTAATAAAACCCTCAAACGTAACAATTGAGGGATTTACCCGTAAATCGATATAATTTTTATCATCACTCACAGTAGGCTCAACTGAAATACTATAACCCAGATTTCTCGTCTCAAACGCTGTAGGAGTCGAAGGCGTAACAGGAAAAATTCCTCCTATCCCTATCGAAGCCGTATTAGGTAGCTCGGGTGGTTCATACTCCGTAGGGTAGATCAGTTCCCTCCCTGAGTGTAATTCTACTCTCTGCCCAGCCACACTAACCGTAGTAGATTGACTCAACCTAGCACCACCTGTCTTCTGGCTAAGCGCCCTTAAAATCGTTTGAAATGTGGAGTCCTTGATTTGACCAGTCAGAGAAAGCGGGCTAGATGCTCTAGCTGTAGAAGGGTTAACTATTCCCGATATTCGAGAATCAATAAGATCATCTGAAAACATCGTATCACCGCTTCTATTACCTGAGGTAATAGCATTTCCGGTAACGGTAGTTCCTCCAACAACGCCAGGAACAGGTGAGACCAAAGCTCCATTTCCCTGAGTCCCGCCAGAGATAAAGTTATTATTATTTATCTTTGTCGAATCAAGTAACCAATCATACCCCAGCTCATTCAATGTCTCCTCAGAAATCTCAACAATAGTAGTTTTCAATATCACCATCACACTCTCACTCATAGACTGAGCACGTACAAAAGCTTCAATAGTATCCAGCTCCTGCGGGCCGTTAGTCACACGAAGAGTATTCGTCGCAGGATTATAAGCCGCCGTAGCCCCAGCCGGGAATGCCACACCTAGCTTTTTAAGTGTATCCGTCACCCCTATCCTAGCCTTAAGAGCAGGAGCATCACTAAATATATCATCGGATTGCTTCTCGTTGAGACCATCCAAAAAACCCACTGGAACTCTGAATGTTCGAGACTCCAACTCATCAGTATAAGCACCTCGTGGCCGGATCACCACTGCAAACTGCTCCTGGCGCCAATACGTCCCCGTTTGCTGAGTAATGTAATCTAACACCACTGAAAGAGGGACATTCTTTAGGCTAAGATTCACTCGTGCACCTTCTATCTTCTTTTTAAATCCTGACACACCATCACCAAGTCTACTTACAAAGTTAACACCTTTCCTAGAAGGATCTAACTCAGTAGTATCCAGCTCTCTTGCCCACACCCTAACCGTACGTATCGCTTCGCTAAATGAAACATCATCTAGCTCCACAGACGGAATAATAATCTGCTTAAGCTTTCCCCCTCTAACATCCTGTAATCTATCTCCTACTATAGGAGAATCTACTACTCCTAGTTTTAAAATCTGATCAGCAGGTGGCACCTTGAGCTCCCATAGTTCATCCACCTCCATTAAAGCTTCACTACGCGCATGATCTCTAGATGATTTTGCGTAACCGGCTACTTTATGAGCGACTCGCTCCATCCCCCTCTTAGCAGCTTTATTTGATCCATCTATTTTAATCACCTCCTCATAAGTAATCAAAGCCTCAGCATACTGCGCCTGCAGAAAATAAGACTCACCCTTCCTCAGCAAATGAGCAACCTTCTCAATATTACGAACATGCGCAGGATTCAATGTTGGGCTATATCGAATAGGATCATCAAACTTCGCCAACATCTTCATCGCCCCAGCATTTCCAGGAGCTACATTATCCTCGAGCACATCATTTAGATGCTGCTTTGCTATGGCATACTGCCCTGTCCTTGCTAAAACTTTACCATACTCAACTGCCGCCTGTGCATAGCGGTCTCCCACAGCAAACCTTAGCTCATGAGTCATCCCTGCCTCTGGGATAAGCTCAAATGCCTCCTTATAAAACTCCACAGCCTTCTTATAATCAGCGCCCTTGTATGCTACATCACCCTCCTTTAGTAAGCCTTGCGCTTTACTAACATTTTCAGAACGACGGTTAATCTCCCTTTGAATCAATGACACCTCCTCCTGAGCAGACAAAGGAGTAATGAATCCCAAAGCGCTCAAACCCACCATTGAAAAAAACAAACCTCCTCTAACTCTATATGAATTGAGAGAGTTCAAATGAGACTTTCGTTTGCTTAGGATTGGGATAAATGATTTCTTTCGCATATCAACCATGAGACTTAAGCATAAATCATTCCTTAAACTAAGCTCAAAATCCGAAAAATTGATTCATTTTACAAATGACCCACCACCCAACACAAAAGCAATACCAACAAGAGTCGTATTACACTAATAATAAACAATATAAAAAAAACAAACCAACCTCATTAGTTATCAACACTTGTTCACAAGTTACCCAGATTGACGCATCCCAGAAAATAGTGCACTTTAATTTTCGTATCAATCGTCATGGAAAAACAACAAGAATTCAAAACCGGCCCCGAACTACAAAAAAATCGCTCCGTTAAGAAAGAGGAAGACTTCGCGCAACGTGCGCTCCCTCACGCCAATGGACCAGAAAAAAGTCTACTTAGCTCCATGCTTCAAGATCCCAATGAATACGTCATGCTTGCTGAGGAAAAAGGCCTCACTCCTGACCACTTCTACCATCCATCACACAAAGCCATCTACCAAGTCATGCGCGAGCTCTCTAATGAAGGAGTCGCCATCGAACTAGTATCCTTCACCCAGACTCTCCTCGACAGAGACTTGTTAGACAAAATCGGTGGTCCCTCAGCAGTCACTGAGATCTACACATACTCACCTACCGCCGCACACTTTGAGCACCACCTCAGCATCATCAAGGATAAGTACACCCTAAGAAACATCATCTCATCCTGCACCGAGGCCATCACCCGCTCCTACGAAGATCAAGAAGAAGTCCCTGCCCTACTCGATGAAGTAGAGCAAAAAATCTTCGCCATCCGTGAAGGAGCAGAAACAGAAGAATCCCCCTCCGTCAAACAAGACGTCAAAAAAGTCATCGAAGACTTTGAGAAATTCATGGCAGGCGGCGGAGAACCCATGGGCATCAAGACCGGCTACAAAAAGCTCGATGAAATGTCAAACGGCCTCAAACCTGGAGAAATGTTCATCATCGCCGCCCGTCCATCCATGGGTAAGACCTCATTCGTCATGAACCTCATCGAATACATCTGCCTAGATCAAAAGCTCCCCTCCATGGTATTCTCATGTGAGATGACCTCTGCTCAGATCGTCCAGCGTCTCCTCTTCGCCCGCGCCAGATACGCCATCACCAACCTAAGAAACGGTATCAAACCACAAAAAGATGACCTCAAACGCATCAAACGAGTCGCCGCAGAAATCGCTGATTCCAAACTCTTCATCGATGACACCGCCGGCATATCCATCTCAGAACTCCGCGCAAAAGCCAGACGTAAGAAAAAAGAAGAAGACATCCAAGTCATCGCCATTGACTACCTCCAGCTCATGCGCTCCACCTCCAAACAAGCGCAGAACTCCCGTGAACGTGAGATCGCTGAAATCTCCGCTGGCCTCAAAGGCCTGGCCAAAGAACTAAGCATCCCCATCATCGTCCTAGCCCAGCTCAACCGTGGACCAGAAAACCGCGGCGGAACCCCTCGCATGTCTGACCTTCGTGAATCTGGATCCATCGAGCAGGACGCCGACATGGTAGGCCTACTATTCCGCTCAGCCTACTACGCAGAAGATCAAGAAGAACGAGACGAAAAAGACGGCGAAGCCGAGATCAACATGGCAAAAAACCGTAACGGACCAACAGGCAGCATCCCCCTCACCTTCGTTAAAGAACTAATGCGATTCGAGACCCGCGCCTTCGAAGGAGAACCAAACTAAGCCCCTGCTAAAATCATTTATTGCTCCCCATGAGTGACCAAAATATCGAAGTCCGTACCAGCAACAAACCCGGCCACGTCACAAGCCTAGACGGCGACCAACTCCAAATTCCCGCCACATGGGCACTCCTCCCCCCAGGTAACGCAGCCCTCAGCCGCAGAATCAAAAAAGACGGTCCCACCTGGACAGTAAAAGAACCCAAAGGCCGCAAACTCTTCTCCAAAGGAATCTGGGCCCCAGCTGACAGAATCGAAATCCTCAAGCAACAACTTATCCTCGAACGACAAGACCCCTCCTACCAAAAGAAACTTGATGCTTCACGCGCCAGACGCGATCGCGATGAACAAGCTTATAAAATAGAATTCTACAACGCCATCATCCAATACCTAGCCTTCCACCCAGACGTAGAAGACCTCGCCACAGACATGGCCACCCGCATCACAGAGCACGCCATCCCAGTAGGCAGCGGAACCGTCGCCAGAACAAAAACCATCCCCATCGAACAACGCGCAGAAGCCGCCACCATCGCGTGGATGCGTCACCAGACCACCGCCTACGACAACATGACCATTCCGCGCGAAAAAGGCAAACGCCGCGAAGTCCGCAGAATACTAGCCAAGCGCTCCAAACAACTCCTAGACCGCTATCGCTGTGGTGAAATAGACCTCATGCGCTGCCCACTATACTCCGTATTGAGTTGATCCATACCAACACTAAAAACAAACTTGCAACTTCCCCCACATCAGCCACATTTCACCCGCTATGGCTGACAAGAGATTTCAATCACTACCTGGATTCAGAGACTTCACACCTCAAGATTGCGCAATCCGCAATTACCTATTCGAGACCTGGCGCACAGTCGCCACACACTACGGATTCTGTGAATATGAAGCACCCATGCTAGAATCCACAGAACTCTACCTCAAGAAAGCTGGCGACGAACTCTCCACCCAGCTCTTCAGATTCACCGACCAAGGTAAACGCGACGTCACACTCCGTCCGGAGCTGACCGCCTCACTCGCCCGTATCATCGCCGGAAACCAACGTGATTTCCCCAAGCCCATGAAATGGTTCGAGATCGGCCAATGCTTCCGCTATGAAAAACAACAACGCGGTAGAACCCGTGAATTCATCCAGTTTAATGCAGACATCATCGGAGAGTCAGATCCAGGCGCAGACGCAGAACTCATCGCCCTAGCCATCGACACCATGATCGCCCTAGGCTTCACCGCAGACGACTTCATCATCCGTGCCTCTGACCGCGAATCATGGCTCACATTCTGCAAAGAACACAACATCACAGACACCACAGCCTTCCTCCAGATCATCGACAAAATCGAGCGAGATAAGCCAGAAGTCCTTGCTGAGAAACTCTCTAAATTCAACCTCACCG
The DNA here is from genome assembly GCA_023300205.1 of Akkermansiaceae bacterium. Classification (GTDB taxonomy): domain Bacteria; phylum Verrucomicrobiota; class Verrucomicrobiia; order Verrucomicrobiales; family Akkermansiaceae; genus Rubritalea. The sequence goes on from JALZVD010000053.1 coordinate 9,457, forward strand.
AAGAAACAGTTAGAGAATTCATCAACAACCCAGAGAACGCATCACCAGCATTCAAACAGATTCAAGAAAACCTAACAGCCCGTGGACTCGGCAGCTACATCCAGCTAGACCTCACCATCGTCAGAGGACTCGCCTACTACACTGGAACCGTCTTCGAAATCTTCGACACCAAGAAATCCATGCGCGCCATCGCAGGAGGCGGACGCTATGATAACCTCATCAAATCACTCTCTAACGGCGTAGCAGACCTCCCCTGTACAGGATTCGCCATGGGTGACGTCGTCATCAGAAACTTCATCGAGGAAACTCCACAAGCTCTCATGCAAATGGAAGCCTGGCTAACCAATCAAAATACCTGTGACGTCTACCTAGTCATCGCAGACGAAACCAAGCGCCTTGATGCCATCAAAGTCCTCTCAGATCTCCGCAACGCCGGAATCAAAGCAGACACCACCATGGCCCCCCTAAAGATCAACAAACAATTCCAAAAAGCAGAACAATCCGGCGCAAGATTCGCCATCGTCTTCGGCGAAGAGTTCCCTGAACTCAAAGTCAAAATCCTAGAATCCAGAACAGAAGCCACCATCCACGCCAACACCCCAGTAGTAGACTCAGTCCTAAACCTACTAGACGGAGACGACGGCCCCATCCTAGCCTAACCCACAAGAATCAAAAAACCCCTGATCCATTACAGATCAAGGGCTTTAAAAATGGTAGGACGACCGAGACTTGAACTCGGGACCAAGAGCTTATGAGTCTCCTACTCTACCGCTGAGCTACCGTCCCATTGATTTACAACACCAACTGCTTACTGTTGCTGGAGCGGATTTAATATAGCACTAAGGTTTTGTCTATAGAAAAATTAATCCTCGGGCTATATTTGCCCAAATTAGCACCATTTCATTAAATCATCTAACCATTTAAGCTAGTTTTTCTCATTCATCAGTCCTTGCCCCCTAGCTAACTTTTATAACCACCCACGTAGATAAACATCAAGGTTTCCTGATCACAGTAAAAAAAGATAAAATGAATATGTTTTATATCGTCCATCTCTATCCTAATCGCTAAAGTGTATACAAATATGGAAAATCACATGCAAAACAACCTTGGAATCCCTAAACTTGTTACCGATGACGGCTGGCTCGCACCACAGACAGACCAGATCAACCATCGTATTCATCGGTTCCAGCATGAACTAGAATCCATAAAGAATAATCATAAATCACTTTTGAACTACGCTTCAGGCCACCTCTACAACGGCATCCATTACCAACAAGAAACAAATCAATGGTCCATCAGAGAGTGGGCCCCAAATGCCAAAGGCATCCAGCTCATCGGAGAATTCAATCAATGGTCTGGTAACAACCACGAACTCAAAGAAATAGGCCATGGATTATGGGAAATCTCTCTCCCCGGCTCCACCCTCACCCACAAACAGCAAATCAAGCTTCGCATCCACGGCGCTGACGACTCCATACGTGACCGCATTCCAGCATCTATCACCCGCACCGTTCAAGACCCTGAAACCCATGACTTCTCTGGCCAAATATGGCAACCTCAAGCACCCTACCAATGGCTGCACCCTGACTTCAGCGCAGCACACATCACATCTCCCATTATCTACGAAGCCCACACAGGAATGTGCGGTGAAGAACCCCGCCTACACACATACCGAGAGTTCGCAGATAACATCATCCCTCACATCGCCCTAGCTGGCTACAACGTCATCCAAATGATGGCAGTCCAAGAGCACCCATACTACGGATCTTTTGGCTATCACGTCTCTAACTTCTTCGCTGTATGCTCCAGGTTTGGCACTCCTGAAGATCTAAAATACCTTATCGATACAGCACACGGATACGGCATCGCAATCCTACTTGACGTCGTCCACTCACACGCCGTAAAAAACCTCGCTGAAGGACTCAATGAATTCGACGGCACAGACCACCAATACTTCCACTCCGGAGTCAGAGGAGACCAACCTCAGTGGGACTCCAAATGCTTTGACTACGGTAAACCAGAAGTACGTCACTTCCTACTATCAAACACCCGCTTCTGGCTAGAAGAATTCAAGTTCGACGGCTTCCGCTTCGATGGAGTCACATCCATGCTCTACGAACACCACGGAGACATCTCGTTTGATAACTATGACAAATATTTCCGTGAAGGTGTAGACCTAGACGCCATACTCTATCTCCAGTTAGCCACCACACTCTGCTTAGAAATAAACCCACACGCCCTAATCATAGCAGAAGACATGAGCGGCATGCCAGGCCTCTGCCGCCCCGTTCTTGAAGGCGGCATAGGCTTCACCCATCGTTTAAGCATGGGCATCCCAGACTTCTGGATCAAGCTCCTCAAAGAATCGCGTGATGAAGATTGGAACATTCAAGAAATTTGGGACGTCATGGTGAACCGCCGTCAAGGAGAGAAAAACATCTGCTACGCTGAAAGCCATGACCAAGCACTCGTAGGTGACAAGACTCTAGCATTCCGCCTCATGGATGAGAAAATGTACTGGAATATGGCCAAAGATGACAAAGACCCCATCATTGACAGAGGCATGGCCCTACACAAAATCATCCGCCTACTTACCTTCTCACTGGCTGGTGAAGGATGGCTAAATTTCATGGGCAATGAATTCGGTCACCCTGAGTGGCTAGACTTCCCACGCGAAGGAAATGAATGGTCCTACCATTACTGCCGCCGTCAATGGTCACTCATGCACAATCCTGAACTCAAATATCAATACCTCGCTAAATTTGATAAGGACCTCATGTACCTTGGCAAAAAATATGATCTCCTAAACACCGGAAATGCACAGCAACTCTGGGCCCATGACGATGATAAAATCCTCGTCTATCAACGAGGAAATCTCATCTTCGTCAATAATCTCCACCACGAACGATCACAGTCCAACTATCGCATCCCCATTCACCAAGGAGGAACATACCAAATCATTCTGAATTCAGATGA
>JALZVD010000054.1 GCA_023300205.1 Akkermansiaceae bacterium
CTAAAGGTAGGGAAAATGGAAAATAGTTCACTTTACGAGATGAAATCAAAATGATTTTACTTTAAAAAAAAGCTCCAAGTGTGGGAACTTGGAGCTGTTTACTAAATATTAAAATCAAAAACTTCTACATCATCATTTAAAATATGATATAGACAAAATCAACTATACACTAATCTAACTATTGAAAACGATATGACTATAAATATGAAACTTTAATTACAGTACTGGAATATATTCATTCTGTAAACTCAATAATATAGCCAGATACGGTTACTTTATACGTTTGAACAATTGGGAAAAATGAATTTCTTACTTCTACTGTTTTATTGATAATAGCTTTTGAGCTTCCGACAATATTCGCATTGGATAACATATTGGCAGTTGCCTCGGCTACCAAACCCTTTCTTGTAACTCCGCCAATACCAAAAACATAAAGTACTTGAGCCTCACCTTGCACTCTTCCAACAACTTTATAGTTATTCTTTGACAATACTACTTCGGTTGAGTGGTTATTTTGATTTGTCGTCAATCCATTATGGAAGGCGCAGCTTGATAATAGACTAGAAAATACTAATAGAATAAATATTATTTTTTTCATACACTTTATAGATTTAAAAATTTAATTATTATTAATACACTTAGATTCACATGGAACAATCTCATTTTGAAAGGAATCAGTATTTTCATATTAGATTGAGGCAAACAAAAATTAGTAAATTTTGTAATTCTATAACTTTTGAAATCAGGATTCACGTTTATCACCTCTTCATTCCTATATTGAAATTTGCAGATAATTTTTAATTTTCTAATTCCTCATGAAAAAATTTACCTCATTTTCTATCTACATTTAGGGTGTAGTAGCTTTTCATATTGTTTTTATATTTTGTTTAGTTAGTACATCGCTTGCTACTTATTATTCGAATACTTTATTGGTATAAAAAGATATGTTTTGTTATCTTTCTTAAATTTGTATTTCTTTTCAAAAATTCACAAGCTTTCAAGAAGTCGTTCTAAATTTAAATAGGTCATTGACAATGCAGGAGTAGCATCTCTATCCCATGTTTCAGGGTTTCGATTTATGGTTTTAGCACAAGTATCCAATCCATTCGCTACTTCTTTTGTATTCTTCTTAAAAAGCCTATCTGACCTACCCATTAACTCTGCTAAATTAATGTAATATTCACCCTTTTCTTTCAAAAAGCCTTTAAACTCTTCTGCCAAAGCTACACTCTCACCATTTTGTATCTTTTCAAAATGAAGTTTCAAATATTCTAAATCACTTAAGATGACTTTTTTCTGGAAAATTAAAAACTGCTTATATTCCTCTTCTAAGAATAATATCTGCTTTTCTACAAATTCTTTGTCTACTGGATTTGGGCAGAGTGATAAATATTTTTGATAATTAGTAATGGCTTTTTTATAAAAATCATTTGCTTCTAACATTAAAGCAAAATTATATGCCCCGTGACAATCATCGGTGTGAAGATTAGAAAATGCTTTACATGATTCTAAAGCTGACACAAAAGATTCGGAATTAATTTGAGATACTCCTTTATCAAATTGAGAGTTTGAACTAGTCGACAAATTATTCAATGCGGGATTTGGTTTCGGAATATAAGTTCGATTAAATTTCCGGAATGCTCTCTCTAATTGGGTTTGACTTTGAACATTTAAATATTTTCCTCCAGTAGATTGAGCAAGAAACTGTAGATCTCTTTCAGCAGGAGACCCAGGATTGACATTAAACCCGATGGTATAATACTTGATTTGAATCGATGTATTTCCTCCACAGTTATTCCCACTAACGTCAATTTTCCATTGATACACTGTACTTGAGTTGTAAACTCCTTGCGGTCGTATTTTCTTGCATGTAGCTGCACCATCACTTAACACAATCAATTTACCTGAATTTTGATTATTGTCAACAAGTCTGTTGGCTAATTTACATTGTGCAGCTTCTATGGCTTCATATAAAGGGGTACCCCCTCCAGCAGATAAACCATCAATTCGATTTTGAACTATTGTGAAATCCGTATCCCAATTTGGATTACCAGTTGTTGGATCCATGTTTGGACCAGGGCATCCTCCCGAAAATCCGAGTATCCCAATTTCGGGTTTTGAACCAGACTGATTCGTATTTAATGAAGCAAGTGTAGTTTTGGAGGCTTCTTTTGCTTGTTGTATTTTTGACTTGGAGCTACCTGCACCATTTTGGCTCATACTGCCTGAAAGATCGAAGAGGAAAAGGGTTGGAGAAGTTCTACAAATTGATTTTCCTTTATTCAATAATTCTAAATGATTGGTAAATGGTTGTGATAATAATTCACTGTTATCCAAACCATTGATTGGCAAAGGAGTAAAGGCAAGATTCCATGCATCTTTCCTTAATTTAATTACGTCACCATCAGTTTTATAAAAGCGTCCAAATATTGCTTCTCCAACGTCTTGCCACCAAACAGCACAATTAAGAATTGATGCAATATCAGATTTCGTCTTTTGATTGGTAGATGAAAAAATTTTGTTAGTAGCCTCAAATTCAGGTAATAAATCTTTAGGTCGAATCCCTTTATTTCTTCGATTATCAAACGCGTATCTTAATGCACGAGGTAAATCATAAATAACATGAGCCTCAATTGCACTCTCTAATACACTGGCTATTCCCGAACAAGCAAAATTCACATCAGACAAACCTGAACTAGCTTCATAAAAATGTTTTTCCCAATGTAACTCAACTAATTGTTTCTTACCTGAATCCCAATACAGCCTGTTTCGTTGATATGCATCATAAAATGCTATTAACTGATTGATTTTCTCTATTGGTAAATGATATTTATTATCTACAATTTTCAATGTTTCAGATAAAGTGGTATGATAATAGGCTGTAGGAAATAAATCAATTAAATTACCTTGTCTCAAAAACTTTTGCCTATATCCTCCTAATGATTCAATTATCCCTATTAATTTTAAATATAAATCTTCTCTAACTACTCTTTCCTCATTTGTTGTTGCTTTATTTAAAAATGATTCATAATTGCACAAAGCAGTACGATCTTTTGAAGGTATATTTGATGCATAATTTGTAGAAACAAATAAAAAGATAAATAGTATGGAAAATACCTTGTTCATAAGCTGTTATTTTATTGTTAACATAAACCTTTCGTACTCTTCCAATCCTATCATGGAATTATCAAAATCCTCTCCTTCATAGGTGGTCAGCAGTAACTGATTGATATCAACTAATCTATTTTTACTAAGCGGATGAGAAGTATAAATAGTTTCCAAATAATTGCCTATCAACATACCAGTTGCTTTTTCTGTAAGATTTGATACTAAATTTTGTTCCAAATTGATGGCATTCGAATTAATTAAGCTTTTAGCATCTGTAGCAAGCTTGGCTTGGTATGTTTCATCGCCTGCTTGAGCAGACATTATTTTCCAAAATTCAGCAGATTGCCTAACGTCATATCCAGCTAAATACATATACATCAATCCGACTCTATCTGCTTGAGTTTCTTTAGATTTTTCAAAAAGATTAGAGATATCAGAAGGTTTCGTTTGTGCGATTCCCATTGCGGTACCATCAAGAAATTTCTCCCCTAATCCCTCATTATTCATACCAGTCACATGTTTAACTTTTTTAACTACATCACCAAGTACCTTTCTTCCGGTTGTTTTAATTGTAGAGTTCTCCAATAGACCTTGGCTTTGATAACGACTACTTGAATGTTCATAGGTAACGTGAGCTACTTCGTGACCTAAAACAGCTGCTAGTTGAGCTTCATTTTCCATCAATTGCAAAAGACCTGTATGGATAAACACCATCCCGTTTGGAAAAGCAAAGGCATTTGGTATAGGATTATTAATGACATAGAATCTAAAAAATATATTATGCTCTTTTAGGAAAATATCTTCTTTTACATAATCTGGTAAAACCCTATTTCCAACCATATTCACATACCCCTGAATCTTTATATCATCTAAGAGTTGGTATTCTAAGCTTCCAATTTTGATTTTCCCTTGATATAATGAATTAGGTGGCACCACAATACCTGTCGGAGGCGATACTACATGTGTACCATCAGCATTATAACTATTCTCAACAGCTGTTCGAAGCTTTCTATCCGTCGTCGTATATGTATTCTTACAAACAATTATTTTGTTTGCATATACAATACCTTCTTCCCCAACAACACCTTTTACTGTGAGAAAGTCACCTGCATCAATTTCAGTAAAATCAATGTATGACATATTATTACTACATCCACACTTCCCTTTTCCAGAACAATCGATAGTTGCATTTTGACTTAGTTGAATTTTTCGCCCATCTACATAGGCGATATTATCTTCTAGTAATTCATAAACCCCTGTAAAATTTTCAGACCCCGCATTGTCATCAGATACAAGTTTAATAATTTTTGCTATTCGTTTTCTATTCACAATAGTGTGCGATAAGTCTATTTCACACCCTTTTGCAAATAATTCTGCATTAATATTTTTCTTTTTCCGGTTCAAAAACAAAGTCTCATTCTCTATATCAAAATCAAATTGTTCATCATCGATAAGAACTGTGATAACAGAATAAGGAGAATTAAACTCTGCTATAATAGCTCCTTTAATTAGTTTTTGAGCACCTAGTGTACTTGTAGATAAAATAAGTGTACCTAGCAAGAGAAGAAGTATGTGGAAACGTTGCATAGTTTTTAAGTTTTAAATCAAAAAGTCAATTAGGAATTATATACACAATAAATTCATTTCAATATAAATCACTGACCATTAAGTATCAGCAATACTCAATCTAATTAATAAATAAAGTTCAATAAATAATACTAAATTAATAAGGCAAATTCTTAACAACGTGATCGAAACCTCTTACAGTAAAAGAAAAATTTACTCCAATAAAATAGTTTATAGAATTGCTATTAGATAAATCAATTAATAAATCTTTATAATAATCATTAGTAGGATTCGTATCATCAAAAATAGATTCATTGGAATAACTCACTCCTAAGTAAACCAAATAACGTGCTCTTGAATCTGCAATCGAGGTATGATCCTTTGTTTCAGAATATTGTTTCTCAATAAAAAACTCATATCCAAGCAAAAAACGATAGTCTAAATAAGACCTATTAAAATTCCTATTAGAAAAAGATTCACTAAAATCGCTTTCTAAATCTACACTTATCGGAATATTGTAAGAAATACCTGGCAACATAACTAATCTATTTAAAGCACCCACAGAACCTGTTTTTATTTTTATATAAAAAGGTATTTTTAAAGTAGATACCGAAATGGAATCTCCGATCAATTCATCATTAGTTTTTTCGCCAAACTCATATTCAACTTCACTAAAACCTAAACCAGATAAAAAACCTATAGAAGACAAAGGGCTGTGTACATCTACTGTAAGGGAACCATTTACAAAAGTTCCACCAGAAGATTCATCTATAGTGGGACTTAAAGTAGCTAATCCGATATTTGCATCTATACCAAATGATGTTCTAACTTTAGAAAAAGTGAGAATTTTACTTTTCAATACAAGACTATTTAATTTTTGTCCAGATAAAGAAAAAATGAAAAATGAACAAATGAATAAGACCAATCCAAATCTAAGTGTATATTTAATATTTCTCAAAATTTATTTTTTATTTTTTTTTAACTTTTCTATTTAATTCTGGGTAGAGCTCTATAGCAACATTATTTAAAAAGGATCTAATCGATTCAGAACAATCTAATGATTCATCACAATATGAAATAGCTTTAAGAATATGAATTTCCCAATAGGATCTAATCTCATATTTAGGTAAATCGATTGTTTTTAATAACCCATATACATTAGGTTGATATTCCATTATTCCTAGATATGTATAGGATTCTCCATCCATATATTTACTATCCCGATTATTATATAAGATTTTAAAAGCTCTTGCATATTCTTCCTTCTTAGCTTTTCGTTTTTGGAAGATTGTTTTCGCTATTTTTAATTCACTTTTAATAAAAGAAGATTTTGAATAACTGAGGCATAAATTCTCAATTGCAATAGCTTTCTTATTTGCCTTATCAAAACTATAAACTTGTCGTACAAGAATCAAAGCATCAAGATATTGTCCAGATTGAATTAAATTTTCAGCATCGAAAATATATTTGCCGACTATTTGTTTTTTAACAGAATTAAATCTGTTAGTGATTGTGGTACTCTTACATAAAGTGATCGCTTTTTGATATTGATTGAAAGAAGAAATAATGTCTTCACTTACTAAGTAATCCTTTGCTGAATCAGCCAATTTCAAAGCAGAAATGCATTTATTACAATTACTTAAATACTCTTGATTATTTATATGATTAACTAGAAAATATAAATTTCTGGCTGAAATATAATTCTCATTCTTAAAATAATCATTCGCTTTATTAAGATTATTCCTACTTTCATTTTCAGAAAGGGTCTCTAGTTCCGATGGCAAATTACTAACATTATTTGCCAATAATTCTAATTCATTGTTACAAATGGCAAGTAATTCTTGAACTCTTTCATTCTCATCAATATCACAAGATTTTATACTGGTTAATATTTCCTTTGCTAAGTAAAAATCATCTTTTTCTATAGACTGTTTGGCTTGTCCAATTTGCAGAGAGCAATAACTAGAGGAACTCGCTCCACACTCCCCATGTTTAAAATATAAAATCTTAAATTTAATGTCACTGACATCATTGTATCTATTATCAAAAAGCGTAAATCTAAAGAATGGATATTGTGTAATTCCAGAAATATTAATTTCTACTTCAGCCTCTACCGTATAATTAGTATTCCCTTCTATCTTTTCAGAACCACAGTAGTTTATATCTAATAGTACAATTTCACCATTGGTTGATTTATCATCTTTCTTTATTGATTGCAACAAATTTATCATAGGGCTATTCAAACTACCTGCTTGAGCACTATTTGGAACTTTAAAAGTATCAAGGATTTCATTAGAGATTTGTGAAAGTTGGGAGTCATATATATATTTCTCGCAATTCTGTTTAGTTCTTAATGACTTAACTTTTAATAAAGTGTTTAAACTATCTAAAAATTCTATGACAGCAATTTCTTGAAAGTTGTAATTTGGGTTTTCTTTGTAATATTCTGATGATGGGGTAAAATATAGGCAAAAAGGAAAAAAATAATATATTGGATGTAGACCAAACATTTCAAAAATTTTATATTAATTGTTGTTCCACAATCAATTTGTGAAATGTAATAGCAAAAAATCTACCCTCAGCAGTACGAACTTGCTTTATAGTAAAAACCAGACTTTTAAAATCTTCATGGAAGACATCCCACCCTAGTTCAGAATTTCCCACATGATTCTTAGATGCATAAAAATTTTGTTTAAACTTAACCTTTCCTTCGTAATAGATCTCCCCATTTTTATCCACTCTTTCTACTAATTTATTAATTTGAAAAGCGGAAAAGTCGTATACAACAGACTTATACTTAAGTCTTTGATTTAAAAGTAATTTGATATAATTATCAATAGATGTGTATTTAATAGGAGGCGAACCTGTTGGTGTATATCCAATTATTTTATTAGTTTTAAGATTTTTTGTTGAAAAGAAACTTTTCATTTGGTTAATATTCCATTGACAAACATCTGAATTAAAAAATTCTTCTGTGCTCATATCCTCCTCCAATGACTTTTCTTCGGTTAATTCATCAATATATCCACAGAAAGCATTGGCTAACTGTATACACTTTATTTCGAATTCAGCTTGTTGCGCTTTACTTAACTTTTGCGCAATTATATTAGTAGGCAAAAAAGAAGTAAAAGAGTAACTTATTATAATAAATATAAAATTACGCACGTCAATTTGGTTTAGATTTATTAACAATTTTAGCATCTCCTAAATGAGTCTCAGAAATATGAATTTCAGAAATCAAACCATCAGTAGCATTTTTCTTAAATTCAGTTACAGTAACTGCCTCTATAGTCCTAGATGTGGCTAAAGAACGTAACCAATCTTTGACATGAGGGAAACCATTTTGAGTACCATTAAGGGGTACTCCACTATCAGATATTTCTAAGACTTTAGAATCTTCTGTGAAAAAACTAACAAATATTGAATCTATCATATCTAAGCGAACAGAGGAATGCTCTTTTCTGTTAGCAATCAAATTAATGTTTGATGCTAGATCATTGTTATTCGTTGGTTTTACAACTGGGATCTCAACCTCATTCTTGCGATATAGCACAAGTGTAATTTTAGGTGATAAATTTTCACCTTCCGAACAGATATATTCATCAATAGCAGTGTGTACAGCATTTATATCGGAATAAATAGTTAGACTATCCACGGAAGCCTCTTCTTTTGAATAGACAAATACACCTTTTTTTCCTACTAGAGTTTTCAAAAAAGGGTCAAAAGAATAATTAGGCATTGTTTTCTTTTTCAGATCAGAAACAACATCGGTATCCAAAAAATATTCTTTCAGTTCTCTTTCTGCAAATTTTACTTTGTTTCTATTCCCCGCCGGGTTATCAAAATAATCCAGTTTACTTTTTACATTAAGATCTTTTCTAGAAACAACAAGTGGATCAAAACCAACAATATCATTATTACAATTAGATTCAAATGGAGAAGCTAATTGCTTTAGCAATTCTGAATATTTCCCACTTTGAAACTCGTCATTATTAAAAACAATGATATCCATTGCAGTGTAATTCACATCTGAAGAACAAGAAAAAAAGGAAAAAATAATACTTAATACAATTAAAAATCTAATCATTATACTTATCCATTTATCAATTGAGACAATTGCGTTTCTTTACAGGAAACAATTACAGCTTTTCTAATACTTGTATCTTTTTGGTTTGCATATAAGCCTTGAATATCAGCGTCAAGCACCAATCCTGAATAGATGAAGTGAACATTTTCTTTCCCAACAAATTCATTTACTCTATATTTATTTAGAATACCATCATGTTCAAATTCGAGTATATTTTCCTTTTGGGAGTAATTCTCATCTGTAGGCAGTATTTTTTGTGCGATTCTTTGTTCATCAGAATGCGCAGGCAGAAAAGTGTGGTCAAATTCTATTTCTTTAAAAGCGTTCTTTTCATGCGCTGAAATCCTATATTCACCGCTATCAAAGGCTTTGAGTTGGCTTTTCAAAATGGACTTAAATCTCCAATTAAGAAAACATATTTTGGTAAAAAGAATGTGAATGATGATACTCAATAATATAACCGTAAGTATAAATCTGCCAATAGGTTCAACAAAAATTCCGTTTCCTAAGACTTCATAATAGATAAAGAATTTCCAAACATTCAAACCAATAATAAGAAGTATAAAAAATACATTAATGCCAAAAACTTTCCACTTCTCTCCTTTCCATCTTTTCATCTCACGATCTAAAGATTGATTAAAATGCTCTCGATTATCTTCAAACCTTTCTGGGATTCTAGACTTTGGGTTCTTTCTCTTCTCTCGATTAATAAAAATATTTGTCTTGATCTGTGACGGGATTAAATCTAGTTGTAGTAAGATTATTGGTGGAATAATTGCGATTATAAAGTCAAATAAAGAAATAGCGAATATAGCTAAAACACCCACTCCCTCTTCATTCAATTGAAAAATTAGGATTGCTTCAACGACAATCAACAGCGCAACCATGATATATGCAACAATTGAACTTTTAATATTTCCAAAGAGTGATGGGATGGTTTCATTATTAATATTGGTCGTGACCTGAGGAATCATAGCCCAATATTTTAATAAATCTCCAGATGGCCTATATCCTAATTTCGACCCAAAGTTTAATTCCATTTGATTTTTATCTTTAGTATTTGCAGTAATTAGACACCAAATAATTTAATAGAAATGTAATTTTTTTTCTAGAAACAAAATTTAAACACTCTAAAATTTGGATTCATAAGAAAAGAGAAACTTTTAAATAATTTCAAATTCTTTCTAATAGAATCTAATATAATGAACATGAATTTTGCGTCAGCATCACTTCTAACCAATGGGTAAATTTATCCTACGAATGCATAAAATAATCCAATGAAAATTAAATAGCTTGACTACCTATAGTCTATCAATTTGTTTTTTAAATATTATTTTTTGAGACTAATTATTTAGACCTCAATTTCATCACTCTTTCATATAATTTTTCCCGACCATTTTGACTTATCGGAATTGAAGTATTTCTTATAACTACAAATTCATTATTAAATGAATCAATTTTATTTACATTAATCAGATAAGATCTGTGAATTTTAAAAAGACAAGGAGAATCAATTTGTTCTTTAAATCGTTTTAAAGTCGAGCTTAATGAGAACTTCCCCACCTCAGTTATAATTTTAATACAACCATGATCTGCATGTACATAAAAAATATCATCTATGTATACTTTATAAAAAGCATGACTCTTCGGTATAAAAACAATGTCACGATTGACGCACTTTTCCATTATTTGATTCTTTAGCTGTTATTTCGAATTCACAAAAAATAAGACATAGAATATGTATCCCATATTTCAGATTCAAAAAATCTACTTTTTCATAGACATACTTTTAGAGTCTCTTTACAGTAGAAAAGTATATGCGATTTAATGTAGATAATCTAATATAGAGAATTAGATGGATTAGACGGATATATTCTTATGGAGAAGGAAATTTGTCTTACGAATGGTTGCTTTTATCCAATGGATTTAAAATGGATTCAAATCTGTAACCATTTTACAATTTTGAATTGTACCAATTGAGATATTAAAATTTAGCACAAGCGTCCTAAATAAAAAAAGCAGGGCATGTTAGATTTTCCCTAAATTTAGGGTTGGAACAAACCTAAAAACATGCCCCACGTAAAAGTAAATCTTTTCGCACAAATATTAGAATTGATAGACCGGACGGATATTTCGAAACTAGTGCGAGAACATCAAACAGATAAATATAGCTAGGGCTGTAATACATGGACACATTTAGTTTCTATGCTATTCATGCAATTTTCAGGTGTAAACTCATTAAGAGACATATCGAATGGCTTAAGGTCAGCTACGGGCAATTTAAGCCACTTAGGAGTAACTCAAGCGCCAAGTAAGTCTACAATAAGTTACCAGAATATAAATCGTGATTATAAAGTA
>JALZVD010000055.1 GCA_023300205.1 Akkermansiaceae bacterium
ATTCCCGATCATCCCATAGAGGTTAATCCCACCTCGTTCTCCAATCGGATCTCTGCTTGGCCACCTCCCCGTCACCGGATCGTAATACCTGTAGCCGTAATATAACACACCCGACGCGGTTTCCGTAGTGCTAGGCCGATTTCCCCAGTGCGCTTGCTTGGATGCAGCCGATTTTTCCCGACTCATTTCGGCGGCTTCACCAAAAAATCCCCAGACGCGATTTTTCGCGGGGGGATGTGATTCGCGGGAGCGCGATTCTGTGAGGTGAAAACCCATAAACTTGAGCGCAGTTCTACCGCATTCGGGCGGCTTTGGCAGCTAAAAAGGATGGGCTTTTTTTTAGCCCTCCGCGCCCTCTTTGGCGGCGGGGTGGGTTCGTTGGTAAACCTCTTTTAAATGCGTGATTGCCACGGCTGTGTAAATGCTGGTGGTATCAAGTCGGGCGTGGCCGAGAAGCTGCTGGATGACTCGGATGTCGGCCCCGTTTTCGTGCATGTGGGTCGCGCAACTGTGGCGCAGGAGGTGGCAGGAGCCGGGCTTTTCGATTCCGGCCGCTTTGATTGTTTTGGCAACCCAGTTGCCCAGGTAACCGGAGCTGAGGCGTTCGCCGTAGCCGCTCAAAAAGAGGGCTGGTTCGCTCGCTTCCATGAGGAGTCTTGGCCGTGTTTTTTCGAGGTATTTTTTGAGCCAATCGAGAGCCGTTTTCCCGATGGGAAGGAGGCGGTCTTTCCCTCCTTTTCCTTTGCGGATGAGGAGGGTTTTTCCGCTGGGGTCGAGGTCGTTCAAATCGAGATTTGTGAGCTCGCTTCGTCTCGCGCCGGTCGCGTAAAGGGTTTCTAAAATCGCACGGTCTCGGATGCCGAGCGGGTCGCGAATGTCGGGGAGATTCATGAGCGCGGCCAGCTCTTCTTTGCTGAGTCCTTTCGGGAGGCTTCGCGCTTGTTTGCGCGGAAGCTCGAGGTCTGCGGCGGGATTCGCGGGGAGGTGGTTGGTTTTGCAGAGGTGGGCAAAGAAGCGTTGCAAGGCTCCAAGGCGGGCGCGTTGGGTTCCTATTGCGAGCGGTTGGCCGTTGGGTTTGCGGTATCGAAAAAGCCAGCCTTGGAAGCTTTCGAGGATGGGCTTGGTGATTTGCTGGGGGCTGGTGAGGTCGCGCTCTTGCGACCAGGTGAGGAAGGTTTTTAAAGCCCACTTGTGAGCCTCCAAAGTGCGCTCGGAATAGTTCCGCTCGCCGAGTCTGGCTTGCCATTGGTCAATGAGGCTCGCAAGGGTGTCGGGGCTGCTTCGGTCAAAGCCATCGTCGAGGGGCTGGGCTTGCCCGCCTTTGCGCCGCTTCTTCATGCCCTCGATGTTTCGTTCTCCTTTTTTTCCAGCCATGGTTTTTTACGTCTACGTTTATGATGGGGTGATTTTTTAGGCTCCAGATGTGCGATTCCACGAAGCGGCGAAGTTGTCTCTAAAGCCTTCTACGGCGGGGGATAGAACTTCGCGGAGTGCATTCGGCGAAGGGGCGCGAAGCACCCCCGCTACCCCGCGAAGTGGTCGCCGTAGCTTCATTTTTTGCCTTCTTTCTGGCGGAGGGTTTCGATGTCGAGCAAGCCCACTTGCCAGACCTGCGCCGCTTCGGAGGCCTCGGTGATGAGTTCATATTTGCAAAGGCTCCCCTGCCTTCCCGTGCGCCGGTTGATGTATTCCATCGCCTCAAGTCGTTCCAAGTGAAGGCGCGTTTGCGTTTCACTCCAGCCGGTCGCATCGCGCAACTCTCGGCGGCTAAAAAGGGAGTAGCATTGCTCCAGCTTTTGCTCGGCCATCTTTTCGCGAACGAGCTTTTTGATTTTGTCCAGGAGGCTTCGCGTTTGCGGCGGAAGTTCGTCCAAGGAGCGGCCTAGAACTTCGGGCGCGATCTGGTTGGCGGCTTCGATGTCTTCGATCGTGACGGGGAGCATTTCCACTTCGCGGCCGTTGACGGTGTGCTTGATCGTTTCGCGCTGGTGTTGGTGGAGGAGCGCGATGGTGTCGATAAGGGTAAGGTATTTTTCGTGGTCGCGGCGGGTTCTGGTTCGGCCACTGGTGAAGGTCAAATGTCTCGCGAATGGGTTGGCGATTTTGAAGGGCTGGAGGAGACGCTGCGCGTTTTGAAGGAGGCGCTGGATGTCCTTTCGTTTCTCGGCGGCTAGGATTCCCTCGATGGTGCGCGCCTCGCGCTGCAGTTCGTGGATGCGCTCGGTTTGGGCTTTCGATTCATCGACCGTGAGGACGAGGCAGCGGTTCATTAATTCCTCATCAATGTCGATTGAGGTGGTGGTGAAGACGATGGCGACGGGGCCTTCTACGTGATATTCTTGGGTTTCCATCCGGCCCGATTGCGGGTCTTTTCCGGTGCTGGCGATGGTCAATTCTCCTTCTGATTGCAGGAGTTTTAAGGCGTAGCTTGCCTTTTCCGCGCCTTCTTCTTCGACGATGGCGAGGATCTTGTGCTTGAGGTTGGTTTCTCCGAGGTAGTAGAGGCTTTGGCCTGTCATCGCGGAGTATTTCACTTGTTCCTCTGGTGGGAAGAAGCTCAAGACGGCCTCCATCAAAGTAGATTTTCCGGCTGCGCTGGTGGATTGGATGATGACGGCCAAGGGCTTCGCGAGCTTGCGCGACGCGCACGCGAGATAAGCCGCGAGGAGGTTGGTTTGTTCTCCCACGATTCCGGCTTGATCGTAGGCGCTCGCGATGCGGTCGAGGAGCTTGGGCGCTTGCAGGAAGTCTAGTGCTTCCCTTACTTCGTCGGACGATAGCTCCACCGCTTCCTCGTCGTCCCCTCCCCCGTTCAAGCGGGCCTCTTGGCTTTGCTCCAGGGCGAGGAGGAGTTTTCCGATGTCGCGCTTCAAAAGATCCCTTTCGAGCAAGGTTTCTTCGCTCGCTCGGTCGATGAACTTGCGCCGCTCTCCGTCGCGGTAAAGATCGAGGCTGTCCACGTGCATGAGTCCTTCGGACGCGATGCGGAGCGTGATTCTTAAGACTTCGAGCGAGTTGTTTTTCTCCAAGCCTCCGACTCGGTAAAGTCGCTCTCCAAAAGCCATTTCATAGTGTTCCCCTTTCCGCTCGAGAACAACCTGAGGAGCCTCGACCTTCTTACCTTTAGCCACCGTTTCAGAGCCAGAGGAAGCAGCTAAAGAAGAAGCTACTTTTGTACTAGTTATTAAAGGTGGCTCGGACTTTTGAGGGGGAGCAGCGGGCGACCGTGAGGGAGTGCAAGCTTTTGCCGCTCCCATCCATTGCGCCGACCGGACCGCTTTCTTGAGAGCTTCACCGCCTTGCTCAAGGGCGTAGCTGTTCGCGTCTGATCCCCATGGGAGCTTGATTTGATGGCACTCGATGCCGAAGGCGGCGAGCTTCGCGGCGGCTTGGGACGTTGCTTTTTCTCCCGCTTCATCGGCATCGAAGGCGAGGCGGACGCTTTCGACTTTTGCGGCGTTGATCGCTTCAAAAAGTTCGTCGGTGAGGTTGGCGGTGCCGTAGGTGCAGGTCACAGATTGCATGCCGTGGCGGTAAAATGTGAGGGCGTCGAGGATGCTTTCGGTGAGGATGATTTCACGGGATTGAAGGGCTTCAAAGTTGAAGATTCCGGCAAGCGGTCGGGCAAGGTAAAGGTGGCGGTTTGCCTTCGGGGTGGCCGGGCTGATTCGTCTCCCATAAATCTGCACCGGCTGACCTTGCGTGTCGTAAATCGGGACGGTGAGGCAACCGTTCAAATGTTCGCGGCCGTTCTGGCGATAGACGCCGAGGGCTTTGAGTTTGTCGCGGAGTTCTTCACCTTCTTTCCGATTGTTGAGCGGGATCCGGAGGCCAAGAGTTCGGTCGGAAAATCCAAGTTTGAACCGCTTCACCATCACCTCGTCATCGAGGCCGCGAGAGGCGAGATACGCCAAGGCCGCTTCGTCGAGTTTCCCATGGTAAAAGTCCGCGACCTGGTCGAGGAGCTTGCTTTGATCGGCGGCGGTGTCGAGCGGGCAAGGAAGTTTCGGGACGGTCGCGATTTTCGTTTTCCCGTTCGTCTGCGCAAAGGCGGCCTTGCCGCCAATCGCAAGGACTTCGCAAGCGTGTCGAAAACTCACGCCATCGAACCACTGCACGAACTGGATTGCGTTCCCACTCTTCCCGCATTGGCTCGCCATGCAGCGGAAGAGGCCCTTGCCCGGGGTCACGATCAGGTTCGGCGTTTTTTCGTCAGGATGAAACGGGCAAAGCCCGGTCCAATTGCTTCCCTGCTTTTTCAAGGTCGTCCCTCGCGACTGGATGAGCGCGATGAGGTCGGTTTCAGATTTGATTCGGTCGATTTCGGAGTCTGCGATTCTTGGCATTGGTTTAGGTCTGGGCTGGAACCAAAAGACCTCCCGCGCTACCGTTTCCACGAAGCGCCGGGCCGATTGGCTCACGTTTTCTTAAGGCCGTCGATGGAACTCTTCCCGGAATGACATCGGCGGCTGTTTTGTTCTTAAAAACCCGTCAAGGCGGAAGGCCGCAAATTCAGATTCTCGAAACCCATTTGCCTTATTGACATGATCCTGTCAATTTTGAATCTAACGATCATGCAAATTAACCGTTTCCCGCAAAGCATGCCTTATAATGAGACCGTGCCAGGACGACCACCACTCACCGAAGCCCCCAAGAGCGGAGCGAGGCTTGCCGCGCTCCGCAATACGGCAAACCTCTCGCAAGCGCAGCTCGCCGAAGCGATCGGAGTTCCTGCCCGCTCAATTTCGTTTTATGAACGAAAGGCCCAAAGCATCCCTTCTCATCTGGTTGCGAGACTCGCCAAAGCTCTCGAGGTTTCAGCCGAAGAACTTCTTGGCCTTGAAAGGCCAAAACCTAAAGGCAAGCGCGGCCCCAAGTCAGAACTCGAAAAACGACTTGAACACCTTCGGACTCTTCCCAGAGGTGCCCAAAAACGGATTCTCGACGTCGTCGATGCAATGCTTGCCCAAGAAGACGCTAAAACTTCTTAGCTCCTAGTTTTTACGCTTCCGCCGAAGACTGATCACTAAGGCCGTTACCGCGATGATAAGCTCCTTGGTTGCGATGGTCAGTTCGGTGAGCTGATTGATGATTACAGTGAGTTCGTTCATTGATTCTATTGGATTTGTTAACTTTCGAATTTACCGAGAGTCACTCTCGGTTCCCCTCAGAAAGGAGGGTTGTCAAAAGCTTGCGCGGCACACTGATTTTATGGACGCCCTGGAGCCGCTGTCTCCTCCCCCGAAACCCGATTGCGCCAACTCCCAAAAATTTTCATCACCGCCATCGACCTCGGTTTCTGGGGCGCGTGAGCGCCTGGCCTCAGGGAGTTCTTTGTCGGGTGGGGCCGTGCTGGGCGGTGGAGCGGTAGCGAACACCGCACGGCTAAGGCCAAG
>JALZVD010000056.1 GCA_023300205.1 Akkermansiaceae bacterium
TGTTTAGTGGTGTGAAAACTCTGGTAACAGGCGCCGTCTGGGATTGGCTACTGCGCCTTGTTCTGCAGTTTTATTTGTTTTGGTTATGCTGGTTTTCAGATTGTATTCGTTTAGTTGTAGTAATGGCTAAGTCTTTAAAATTGCCTTGATATTCATATGTTACTTCTAGTTTGTCTCGCATTGCAGAAAGCTCAGTAGAAACCATTTGTGCGTTACCTGCATCGATTGCTTCGGTTGAGATTTTGAGTAGATCGTTTGCAGCCTGACTATACCAGATATTTTGCTCGAAGGTGTTCGCTAAACTCGCTGCAAAGTATGTGCATCCTGACCATCCAAAAGCTAAAATAGCACCTGTAGTTCTGGCTCTTGTACTAGTTGCTCTGCATGCGATAAATAGAAATGTAATTAGAGGAGCGAAGAATATTATAATAATGATGAAGGTCTCCATATTTTTAGCCGAACTTGTTGTTTATGTTACGTTGGATAATACCCCCATGGATATTGATTTCCTTATTCGGCGTCAAGTGGATAATTGACAAGATTCTTTTTATCCTAGAGATAATAAAGAATAAAATAACTTTCTTGCAGATAATATAGAATCTATATAATATGCCTTCAATATGGGTGAAGAAAAAATAGAACGTCAAATTAGAACAACCATAAAAAGACGCGGAATGTCATACAGAACTGAAGAAAACTATGTCTCATGGTACAAACGTTATGTTAAATTTCATAACCTAAAGCACCCATCAGATCTAGGATCTCAGGGATTGGAAGAATTTCTTAATTATCTAGCCATAGATCGAAAGGTCGCAGCTGGTACTCAGAATCAAGCCTTTAATGCTCTTTTGTTCCTATATCGTGAAGTATTAAAAATAGAACTCAAAGGAATAGACGCTAAACGAGCCAAAACCAAAAAAACATTACCAGTAGTACTGAGTAGAGATGAGATCCGTAATTTGTTTGCTCATGTGAAAGTGGGACTTCCTAGTTTAATGCTAAGACTACTCTATGGCTGTGGTTTACGAGTAAGCGAAGGCTTAAGATTGCGTATTAAAGACATCGACTTTAATAATAATTGTATTTGGATACGTGACGGTAAAGGAGGAAAAGATAGATGCTTGTCCATGCCTGAAAATATACGGGTAGAACTTGAGAGACAAGTAACACGTTCTAGATTAATCTTTGATGAGGACGTCGAAACCTATGGTGAGAGTAGAGTCTATGTATCTGAATCTTTAGATAGAAAAGCTGCAGGTAAGTATAGTAGGAGCTGGGAATGGTTTTGGATATTCCCTACAGCATCAAGGAGTATTGATCCCAGAGATAATAAACAAAAACGCCATCATATACTAGAAGGTGCGGTAAGTAAGTGGCTAAAAGCAGCAGTAACTAAGGCAGACATCAACAAGCGCGTGACCGCACATGTTCTTAGACACAGTTTTGCTACTCACCTATTACAAGCTGGAGTCGACTTAAGAAGTATTCAAGAGCTATTGGGTCACCACAGCGTCAAGACTACAGAAGTTTACACACATGTCTTGAAAGCTATAGCTGGAAGGGTAAGCAGCCCACTTGATGACTTATAATCATTCATCATCCAGCCACCCACACCCATACTTTCACCAACCAACACCAATGACCTCTCAAACTCTGACTGGCTCCCCGTGCCTCAACCACCTCAGCAACTTCCTCTGTCAATCCAGGTTCCTTCTCCAACGAATAAGCGGCCTACGTTCTCGCTAAAAAAAGAAATGACAGCATAAACTGTGGAAAAATTATAGTACCCAGCTTCATAAGCTTGATCATATCAAAAATTGATGAGTTGTATTTAAAATAGATACAAATTTCAAAAGCGTCTATGCTCAACTATCACAGGCTAAAATAAACACGGACACCTAAAAAATATCTACGTTAAACTCAGAAGTAAATGAACCAACTCATAAAATGATAACCCTCCCCTAAAACTATCAAAATTAAAACCTTCAACCAAATAAAAACTCAATCCTCAAATATAGAATCTATATAACGAATCTCAAACCCTGGATAAGCCACCATCAAACCATCCAACACACTCTTAAAACTCTGTAACCTAGCCTTCGTCCTCAACCTCTCTAACTTCGACCTATTCTCAATAGGCAAAAAATGAATCACCTCATCACTCGTTAGATAAAAATGTGTCCCAAACCGCTGTATCCCCTTAGTAAATAAAGTATTTCGGTCATAAAGAATCGTATACAACCCACCCGCAGGCCTACCTCGCCTAATATCTTCAGCCAGCCCCCACTGCGCAGCTAACCTCAACCGCATATCAAAACTATGCTGAGCAATAAGAAACGCCGCCAGCGCCGCCCTCTCATCAAACCTCCCCATATCAATCCACCCCACCCTAGCCACCAACTCACACAACCAACCATGATCAGCCACCTGTGCAGCAATCCCCTCCTTACCATAAACACCCTTCCTTGCCTGCTGGTCCCTCTCCATCCGCCTACTCAACTCTTCAGAAATTTCCCTCACCTCATCAGTGCTCAACCTCACTGCGGCCCCCTTACCCACCACCAAAGGCCTCAGAACCAACTCTTCTGGCCTATCCCTCAACCTCCTAAACCTATGAAACCCCTCCTTATTAGAACGATCAGCCTCTAACAAATAATCACGCACCACCAACAACTCCTCACCCTCAAACCAATAAGAAACACTCCTACCCTTTCCAAATGCTGGACCTAATACAGGAATTAATATCCTAGCCTTATCATAGCTCTTCACCGGCAACGACCTATACTGCCCATCCGGCAAACTCTGAATCATAAAATGCTCTTCACAACCCAAGTAATGATCCTCATCAGCAATATTCTGCCAATAACCAACAATACTCACCTCATCAGCAGATGACACCCTAACACCGCAACCAACCAACATTAAAATAACAGAACAAGACAACAAGAAATTCATGTCAACACTCATAAATTAAATAACCACAAACGCAAACACAAACAAAATCAACCTAGCCCACAAAGCACCAAAAGCCAAAATCTTTCAAAGATCATAGTAACACACCTATTACAAGCTGCAGTAGACTTAAGAAGCATTCAAGAGCTATTGCCTCACGAAAGCCTTAAGACTACAGAAGTTTACACACATACCTTGAATACTACAACACGCAGCGTAAACAACCCACCTGATAATCTATAATCATTCATTATCCAGCCACCCACACCCAAGGTTC
>JALZVD010000057.1 GCA_023300205.1 Akkermansiaceae bacterium
AATCTAAAGACCAAGAGTTAAACCAAGTCAGAAGTGACCTTGAATCTGCAAACTCAACATCACGTGAATTAGTAGTTCTGAAAACCGAGTTCACCAACCTCCAAGCTCAGATAAATACCAAGAACTCTGAAATCACCTCTCTCAAGCATCAACTAGATTCAGCTCAGAATGAAACCACTGAAGCCAACTCATCTGCTGTAGACGTTAAAGAAGTCGCTCCAGCTCCAGATTTTTCAGGAGAAGAAGTGAAAGAGGATGAAAAGCTAGGTATCATTTACACATCTCGCCCTGACAATATTGATGATCTAAAGCTTATCAAAGGAGTAGCAAAAGTCCTCGAAGCTAAGTTACATGAAATTGGTATCTATAAATTCAAGCAAATCGCTAACTGGGATGAGACCCACATGACTGAGTTCTCTGATCGCTTAGCCTTTCCAGGACGCATCCAGCGTGACGACTGGAAGACTCAATCCATTCAATTCCATAAAGACAAATACGGAACAGAAGCTTAATCCATAACACCGTCTAGGACTACAAGTAGAATCCACGGACAAAAAAGCGCCACTCAATTTACCGAGTGGCGCTTTTATTTATTGGTTGATTGAATTACTTTGTAGAAGCTTTTTCGTCAGATTTCCCCTTACGCTTAAGCGCTTTAAATGTAAGCTCATCAGCCCCCTTCTTACAGCTCACCTTTACGTTATCTCCTTCTTTAATGTCTCCTCTAAGTAAAGCCTCCGCAAGAGGATCTTCCATAAAGCGTTCCACTGCACGTCTCATTGGTCTTGCTCCATATTTAGGGTCATAGCCTTTCTCAATGAGTAGATCACGTGCTGACTTATCCAATTTGAGTG
Source organism: Akkermansiaceae bacterium (assembly GCA_023300205.1). Classification (GTDB taxonomy): domain Bacteria; phylum Verrucomicrobiota; class Verrucomicrobiia; order Verrucomicrobiales; family Akkermansiaceae; genus Rubritalea. The sequence goes on from JALZVD010000057.1 coordinate 855, forward strand.
AAATCTCTTTCTCTTCAAGTCGCTTGTAAAGCTTACCACATTCCAGATCTACAATCACATCGAGATCCTTCTTCTCCAGTGAATGGAAAACCACAAGTTCATCAAGACGATTCAGGAATTCAGGTTTGAAATATTTCGCAGACTCCTCCATTGTCTTAACCTTCATTCCCGCATAGTCAGCCTCATCTTCATTCATCGCTCCAAAACCTAGTGACGTCTGGCGTTTCACAGATGCAGCACCCACATTTGAAGTAAGAATAATGATTGTATTCCTGAAGTCGATCTTACGTCCAAAACTATCAGTCACCATTCCTTCCTCCAGAATCTGAAGTAGCAAATTCATCACATCAGGGTGAGCTTTCTCAATCTCATCAAAAAGGATTACTGAATATGGACGGCGGCGAACAGCTTCTGAAAGCTGACCACCCTCTTCATAACCTACATATCCCGGAGGTGAACCAATAAGCCTGCTAGTTGAGAATTTCTCCATATATTCAGACATATCTATCTGGATAAGAGACTCAGTATCCCCGAACATGAATTCCGCTAGATTCCTTGCAAGATAGGTTTTACCCACTCCTGTCGGCCCTAAGAACAAGAATGAACCAATCGGACGGCGCGGATCCTTAAGGTCTGCACGTGACCGGCGGAGAGCCTTACTGATAGCTATCACAGCCTCATTCTGTCCAATAACTCTCGTCTTAAGATCTTCTTCCATCTTAAGAAGTTTCTCAGCCTCTTTTTCCTCCATACGCTGAAGCGGAATACCAGTCCACTTAGAAACCACAGTCATAATATCATCTTCAGTGACCTCAATAATATTTTCATCACTCTCGACTTTCCAATCATTAAGAATCTCTTCCAGCTTTTGCTTAGCTTTCTTCTCCTCATCACGGCATGAGGCTGCCTTTTCAAAGTCTTGGTCATTGATTGCACCAACCTTATTTTTATTGATCTGCTGTATCTCTCCTTCTAACTCCTTCAACTCAGGTGGACGAGTCATCTGACTGATGCGTGCGCGTGAGCCAGCCTCATCAAGAACATCGATCGCCTTATCAGGAAGGAATCTTCCAGTGAGGTATCTAGATGAAAGTTTCACAGATGCCTCAAGAGCCTCTTCGGTGTATCTTGCTTTGTGATGAGATTCATATTTTTCTCTTAATCCATGCAGAATCTTAACCGTATCTTCCGGTGATGGCTCTTCCACACGTACCTGCTGGAAACGTCTCTCAAGCGCTGAGTCTTTTTCGATAAATTTACGATATTCATTCATTGTAGTTGCGCCAACACATTGAAGCTCCGAACGGCTTAAAGCAGGCTTTATAATGTTAGAAGCATCCATCGCACCTTCCGCAGATCCTGCACCTACAATCGTGTGAAGCTCATCAATGAAGAGAATTACATCTCCTACTTTTTTTATCTCATCCATCACCGCCTTGATTCTCTCTTCAAACTGACCACGGTATTTTGTTCCTGCCACCATGAGTGCCAAGTCTAGCGTGATCACCTTCTTGTCACGGAGTAGCTCAGGGACATTACCTAAAATAATTTCCTGAGCGAGTCCTTCAACAATGGCCGTCTTACCTACTCCAGCCTCACCCACAAGAACAGGGTTATTCTTAGTACGGCGACAAAGTATCTGAATCACGCGTTCAGTCTCAGATTGTCTTCCTATCACCGGATCTAGCTTTCCTTCATGCGCTAACTTAGTGAGATCCCTACCAAATGCCTTAAGCGCAGGTGTCTTCGTTTTACCTTCAGATTCCCCAGCTGTCTCTTCCTCATCTGAATCATCATCAAACGCTTCAAAGATATCATCCTCATTATCTTCAGGATCAAAGTTAGGATCTATTTCCGCAAGAACTTCTTGCCGAGCACTCTGAATATCAACATTTAGACTATTAAGAACTCGAGCCGCAACCCCCTCACCTTCGTGTAGTAGACCTAGCAAGAGATGCTCTGTGCCTACATAAGAATGGTTTAACTGCTTCGCCTCTTTATCTGCAAGACTCAGAACCTTCCTCACTCTCGGAGTATAGGGAATCTGCCCTGAAATCGTTTGGTCTGGCCCTTTACCAACCTGCTTTTCTACCTCTATGCGAACCGTGTCTAGCTGTAGTCCCATTTTCTCCAGGACATTGACAGCGACACCTTGACCAAGCTTAATAAGGCCAAGCAGCACATGTTCCGTGCCTACATAGTTATGGTTAAATCTCTCTGCTTCCTTGCGGGCGAGAGCTAATACTTGTTGGGCTCTTGGAGTGAAATTATTCATTCTTCTTTAATCTATGGGTGGCTCTATCGGAAGTTCATCACCTACATCGGTGTTGTTTACTTCATTTTCTATATTACTAATAGCAGGGGGATCTAAATTTTGCAACTGATCACGGATGATTTCTGCACGAATTAGATCTCTTTTTTCCGGCTCTAGCTCCTTTCCTGCATATAATTGCAGGTGCGCTGGCTGTATCTCCATCATTAACGAATCACACAACTGCATCGTCCCCTCTGGAAAATAACCGAGGTCCGCGCCTAATCTAATCAAAGAAATATGGGTAAATGCCTCTTTCGAATCAAACAGATGAGCGTGTTTGAGTAATCCATATGCACGCCCTATCTTATTAGTCAGTATGTCAGCATCCTCTTCTATCATCTTTAATCTGGCATTCCGTTCATGGTTCGCTACTTGATTGATAACACGCTCTAATCGGTCAATGATCGCCCCCTCAGACTCCCCCAATGTAGACTGATTGGAAATCTGAAATAAATCTCCTAATGACTCAGTTCCTTCCCCAAATAGCCCCCTCACAGCCAAGCCTATTTTACCAACTGCTTGCAAAACCTGACTTATCTGATCAGTGATCACTAACGCTGGCAAATGTAACATTGCAGAAGCTCTCATTCCTGTCCCCAAATTCGTAGGGCATGCAGTCAGATAACCTAAGTTACCATCATAAGCATAATTAAGCTTAGTTTCCAGTTCACGGTCAATTGAATCTAACAGATCATACGCCTCACGTAAATGCATCCCCGCACAGATAGACTGCATCCGGAGATGATCCTCCTCATTCACCATCAGAGATAATGACTGCTTCCGGTTCACAACAGCTGCGCAACCTTCTCCTCTTGCAGCTTGTTCACGGCTTATGAGATGACGCTCCACCAGAACCTGCTTTTCTAATGACTCCAAGCTAGACAACTCCTGAGAGAACCCTTTTTTCATTTCATCTAGACCACTTATTTCTGGGAGAATAGTCTCCATGATCTGCTTACGCTCCTCCTTCATTGCCCATCCAGGAAAAGGCACATCCCTAAGATTTCGTGCTAAACGGATCCGGCTAGTAATGACTACTGAGTTATCCTTACTCTTACCGGTCATCCAGTCAGCCGGGTGCTTTACTAATGTAGAAAATCTCATCATATCATTTAGAATCTGAAGCTAAGGATTCTTGAAAGGCTGCCAACTGATTTTTTAGCTCTCCCGCCTTCTCATACTCTTCTGCTTTAATCGCCTTATCTAATTGACTCTGTAAATTCTCGATTTTCGACTTCGCCTCTATAACAAGAAGCATCCCTTTCGGAACCTTCCCCTCATGAGTCTCACCATGATGCATCGTACCAATCATGCTTTTCACCTCACTCCCAAATAATTGATAGCATGAGCTACATCCTAATCTCCCTATCTTTCTTAGATCTTGAAGCGTGAATCCACACTCAGTACATTCGTTCTGATCAACAGCCTCGTTCTCATCTGCATCAGCTTTTTCTATATCGCTCATTAGTACATCTGACAGATCAAAATTGTCCAAATTAGTAATCCCTTTCTCATCTGCACACTCTGCACAGAGATGGATTTTCTGAGACTTATCCCCCACTAATTTGGTATAAGTCACACTCGCTTGTTGTTCACATAATTGGCACTTCATCTTCTCTTTGAGATTACACACGGAAGCACCCTCATGCGAAGTTTTTTCTCAAGAAAATGAGCGCTACCTCGTCAGTATTTATCAAAAGCTCGCCTCATCCAACCACTAAGGCTTGGCAAGTTAGTTTTTTCGTAGAGACTTGCACTCACGTCCATAACATGACCATCTATAAGGAAAGTAAAACTATCTTCATCCTCGCGCTACCGCTCATCATCGGTCAAGTGGGGCAAATGCTACTAGGATTAGTAGATTCCATCATGGTCGCTAAACTAGGCGTTACTGAATTAGCTGCTCTCACCCTAGCGAATAATCTATTCTACATCCCATTCGTATTCGGAATGGGCATCATGACCTGCATCTCAATAAGGACATCTACAGCAAAAGGCGCTACCAATGCTCCAGAAGCACGCTCCGTATGCCGTAACAGCACCTACCTATCCCTCATAATTGGATCAGTATTTTTCCTCATCGCTTGGCTAGGTAATGGATTGATCGAACACATGAACCAAGACCCCATTGTAGCAAGTCGCTCACGTGACTTCTTCGTCATCATTTGCGCCTCACTAATACCAGGTCTTGTAGGCATTGCTCTAAAAAATCATGCAGACGCCTTAGACCGAATGTGGCCCGCATTCATCCTCAGCATGATATCAGTACTGATCAATATCTGCCTGAACTGGCTACTCATCTACGGAAATCTCGGCGCCCCCGCTCTTGGCCTAGAAGGAGCTGGATACGCCACTCTCATATCCAGAAGCATCTTCGTCCTCATCATGCTTATTTGGTTCGCAACAGATACAAACCTTAAAGAATGGACGCCGTTCCGTTGGTTCCTCAAACTAGACATCAGAGAAATAAAATCTCTACTAAAACTAGGATTCCCCGCTGGCCTTCAAACACTCACTGAAATTGGAGCATTCGTCATGAGCGGTATTATGCTCGGCTGGATCAGTAAAGAAGCTCTTGCAGCTCAACAGATCGCTCTAGTCTGTACCGGCATCGCATTTATGATACCATTAGGTATATCAATCGCCCTCACCATCCGCGTTGGTGAGAAAACCGGGCGCAAGAACACCTCAAACATCCGCACCACCTACCTCTCAGGATGGACCCTCACCCTCCTCTTCTCCACTCTCACAGCCATTATCTTTCTATTCTATGGTGATGATTTAGCCGACCAGTTCATCGATGATGCTCCAGAAGTCACCGCTTTTGCCACTAGCTTCCTCATCGTAGCAGGAGTATTCCAGATAGTAGATGGTCAACAAGTAGCCTCCATCGGTATGCTCAGAGGACTCCAAGACACCACCATCCCCGCCATAATAGGCCTCTTCTCTTATTGGATTGTAGGAATCCCCTTCGGTTATTGGCTAGCATTTCACTCCAAAGTGGGCGCAGTCGGAATCTGGTGGGGACTTGCCCTTGGCCTCACGATTGCCAGTATTCTCCTCGCTCTGAGATTATGGAAATTCAATATTGAACTATTCTCAAATAAATCTGTAAATAAATGAACGAATTAGAGAATAAAATGACCCGGTAACGCTCTAATCATAGTAAACCAAAACCTTACAACAACCAACCACTAGCCAAATGAAACTAATACACACACTGACATCACTATCTATCCTAGGACTTTCCCCTTTTGCTTTAGCTGGCGAAGAATGCGCAAGTAAAAGCTGTCATAAAGAGAAAACAGCTACCGTTTCTACCTCTTGTAAAGAAGGATGCGATGACGCTGATAAATGCCCCGAATCATGCGACTCCGAAGGAACATCTGCTAAATACGTGGTCACAGGGATGACATGCGGATCATGCTCAGACAAAGTCAAAACTACTCTCGCAGCTGTAGAAGGGGTGAAATCTTGCTCTGTTTGCCATAAATCAGGACATGTAACAGTCAATTATAACGAATCTAAGACAGACAAAACTAAAGTTCAAGCTGCTCTAGCAGCGACTGGATTCACTGTAACAGGTGAAGAACTCAGCATCCCGGTATCAGGAATGACATGCGGAGGTTGCACCAAGAAAGTCACTGCTGCTCTTAACGCTGTTGAAGGCTGTAAAGTAGGAAGCGTATGCCACAAATCAGGACACGCTACTATCACAATCGACCCCACTAAAACATCAGAGGCTAAGATCATAGAAGCGATTAACGCTACTGGTTTCAAGGTCGCTAATAAAGAAAAAATAGCTGTAGAAGCACCTGCTAAAAGTTAATCTGCTTTTTCACACGCAAATTTAAAAATTCAAAGCTCTCAATGTGAAAACATTTGAGAGCTTTTAACGTATCATACCAGGAACACTTTATATATCAATAGATCTCACGAATCTAAAAAAAATCATTTGTAGGAGTTATATCAATACCTTAGCTTAATCTCATATATGAACAGAAGAAACTTTATCCAAACATCCATCGGAACAATCGGAGCTCTCGCAGCCGGCACAGTCCCCTCCCTTGCATTTGAAGACCAAGCTCCACCTCTATTTGAGATTTCCCTCGCTGAATGGTCTCTTCATAACATGATCTGGAAGAAGAACCTGACCAACATGGACTTCCCTAAATATGCCAAGGACGAATTCGGCATCACAGCTGTGGAATACGTGAATGGATTTTTCAAAGACAAAGCAAAAGACGTAAAGTATCTCACTGAGCTCAAAAAACGCACCGGTGATGAAGGAATTACAAACGTACTCATCATGATCGATGGTGAAGGTCAAATTGGAGCAGCTGAGAATAAAAAACGCCAACAAACCGTAGATAATCACAAGAAATGGGTAGAAGCGGCTCAGTTCCTCGGTTGCCACTCTATTCGCGTTAATGCTTTTGGCGGTGGAAAAAACCGTGATGAGAAAGCTGACAACGTCATCCATGGCCTCACCAAGCTTTCCGAGTTCGCCAAAGACTTCAACATCAACATCGTAGTAGAAAACCACGGTGGCCTATCATCAGACGGCCGATGGCTAAAACAAGTCCTCAGCACCGTCAATATGCCAAACTGCGGAGCACTCCCAGACTTCGGTAACTTTAAAGAATATGATCGCTACCAAGGCATCACAGACCTAATGCCATTTGCCAAAGGCGTCAGCGCTAAAAGTCGCGTCTTCGATGACAAAGGAAATGAAACTCAAACTAACTTCTTCAAAGCCATGAAAATCTGCCTTGATGCTGGCTACCGCGGCCACGTAGGCATAGAGTTTGAAGGTAAAGAAATCAGCGAACAAGACGGAATACATAAGACCAAAGCACTCCTTGAAAAAGTCCGCGATACTTACAGCAAAGGCTAAAACCTTAGTGCACTTATATTCACGCTTCATCCATAGAGTCAGAATTTATAAATTATCTACAGATTTCTGGCTCTTTGTATTCTTTGCACTTGGAAAGTCTTCTCTAGTCAACTACCACATGCATAGCAGACTCCACTATGCGCATCTTACACATACTATTTAAGAAAGAACTCAAGCAATTCTTCTTCTCGCCATTCGGCTGGGTTGTATTTGCTATCATCATGCTACTACAAGGATTCAGCCTATCCTCTGTATTACAACAGTATGACAAACAACCAGTAGTAAACAACATGCTACTCGATAGCCTCACTACCCCCATCTTCACCATCTACTTCCTCTTCCTCTTCCCGCTCATAACCATGAAGCTATTTTCTGAAGAAGAACGGAGCGGAACACTAGAGACACTCATGACTGCCCCTATCCGCACCTGGCAAGTCGTCCTTTCTAAGTATTTTGCAGCCTTCGTGTTCTACTGCTGCCTCTGGCTCCCACTCTTCATCCACATCAAAATCTTCACATTCTTCTCCAGCACTCCAGCCCCCATAAACTCCGGTCAAATGATCGGAGTATTCACCATCCTCTTTCTCATAGGATCCCTCTTTGTCGCAGTAGGATGCCTTGCATCATCATTCACATCTAGCCAGATCATTGCAGCCATCGTCACCTTCGGACTCCTAGCCCTCCATCTATTCCTCGGTTACGTACCCCTGATCATGAATGAAAGTTTCGGTGGTGAAGGCTTCTTCTACTACATTAATATGGGAGACCACATCAACACATTCGGACAAGGTCTTATCGACTCTCGCCCATTTGCCTACTACCTTTCCATGACATTTTTCACCCTGCTCCTCACCCATCACGTCGTCGATTACCGTCGCTGGAAAAACTAATTTCTTATTCTCATGCCGTCTCAGAAACCAGATATTATCCCTGACCTTAATAAAGAAAATCTCGCCCCAACTGAGATGATTCCTAAGCCTAAAAACTTAGCCCCAGAACCAAAGGGGAAAAACAAAATCACACCTAAGATCAATCGCTTCAATATCGGCACAGCCATCTTCATTCAGATCATCCTAACATTCATCTGCGTCTGCCTCTTCAACTACCTTACAGCGGATAAACACCTCAGAGAAGACCTCACTGCAGGAGCACAATTTACCCTATCGGACTTCTCATTGAAATTCCTCAAAAGCGAACAGCTCCAAAACCACGCAGACCCAATCAAAGTATACATCATCGCAAAACAAAGCCCTCTCTATAGCCAGCGGCTTCGTAGCCTGTTTGAAGAATACACTAGAAACTCAATCACCAAAATCGACGTAGAATTCATAGACCGAGTTAAAAATGCCAATCGGCTCAATGAGATCTCTGCCATATATAGTAAATCATTCTACGAAGATAGCATCCTCATTGATGCCCGCACAGAAGTCGAGAAAACCTCATTAAAATCACCAACCTTAACCCCACTAAGATCTACACCTAAAACAACTGAATCAGTCTCCCTCAAGCGCATCAGACAGCTCCCCATTCACGAACTATTCCGCACATCTACAGACGGCTCACGCATTACAGCTTGGCAGGATGAAAAAGTGATCACATCTTATCTTCTCAGTGCCATTGAAGGAAAACCGCGCAAGTTTTACTTCATTGTAGATAAAAGTGAGGTGGATGACCTAGGCGAAGGGTCTCCAGCTTGGAGAACATTCAGTAATCTCCTAAATAGCCAAAACATCCAGTTAGAACCTTACCAGATCTCATCCAATACCCCCATCCCTTCAGATGCGGAAGGCATTGCCATCATCGGCTTAGATGTGGACTTTGATGACAATGAAATCCAAGTGCTCAAGGAATACTGGGACAGAAATAGCGCCTCCATCTTCATCACGGTCAAGCCTCAAGCCAAACTAGTCAAAATCCGTAGATTCCTAGCAAGCTACGGAATCATGGTAGAGAATGACAGAGTCACCACCATGAGAACAGGTCGCAAGCTCACCACCGCACGTGGCACCTTTGTCCGTGGAAATGAAATCACCAAAGGATTCGGTGATCAAGCCACCCAGCTAGACGGTATGACTCGCTCACTATCACTTGTAAATATAGATCAACTCGCAACCAAGAACATCAACGTATACTCCATTCTTAACTCCGCTCCAGGATGGTGGGGAGAAGTCAGCTACCAGAATGACAAAGCGCAGTTTGACCCAGGTAAAGATCACGGATCAGACCCTAGCAGCCCTATCATAAGGCCCGTCTCCCTCTCAGCAGCTGTAGTTAGAGGTAAGCTTAACCTCGATCGCACCAAGCACCTCACTTCAAGAATGATTGTCATCGGCAACACCAAATTCCTAAGACCAAATAACATGCGTGAAGAGCTAACACACTTCATGACATCCTCGATTAACTGGTTAGCTGGCAGAGAAGACCTCGTGGGCAGTATCGGACAAAAACCCGTCCAGAATCAGAAACTTACCATCCCAGCAAAACAGAAATCTCAAATCAACTACACCATACTCATCGTATTACCAGCACTCTCTGCAATCATAGCATTCATCGTCTGGTTTAACAGACGTTCATAGAAATAGATTCAACTCAAACCAGTGCGACTATTCCCTACAATATTCTTAAGCCTATGCACCGTAATACTGTGCACCCTTCTCTATTTGGACACCCAGAAAGATAAGCAGAGAAACACACTCGATGACAGCGGTGCAGTCCCAATAGGTAACAAGCTCTTTGACAACCCCGCACTTCTTGACAGACAGTCCATCATCATCTCTAACAAAGAAGGCCACGAGCACTCCTTCAAACTCAACCGTAACCAGATCTGGGAATGCACCTCTCCCTATCAAGATAGAGCTTCAGGCATACTATACATTGCTCCACTACTCACATTCACCACCCACGCAGAAGTAGTAGAAGTTATCCCTGTCAGCCAAATCAACATAGAAAATTTTGGATTCTCAGATAACTGGACTAAAATCACAGTCAAAGATATTCATAACAAAACAGCCGCCAGCTATAAAATCGGTATGGAATCAGCTTGGAAACATAGAATCATTTCCAAAGACGATCGCGGCCAAGACCTCATCACAGATTTCCCAACAGTCTATATTCTAAAGCAAAACACTAAAGATGAGGACGTCCTATATTTAGTTGCCGACCCCACATTCAGCATCCACTCGCTCTTCCAAGATAACTTCGAAGGCTTCCGTGACCATCGACCATTCGCTCTAAACCGTAAATACATGGAAGAAATCCGTATTAAACATTCTGGACGTGAAATCGTTCTAGACCACTCCTCTTATGAATCACCATGGAGGATATCTAAACCCCTCGATCTCAGTGTAGACTCCAAAGCCCTATCTAAGCTCCTGGTCGACATATCAAACCTAAAAGCAGTCAAGCTACACCAAAAAGACTCCATTACCCTTCCCCAAGAAACCAAAAACCTCACCCAAGTCAGTATCAAAAATTTCGAATCTGATGAACTCGTCACTCTCACTGTCTACCCTCCTACAGATGAAAACGCAAAAACTGCATATGCTACAATCAGTAACAGAGAAGTAATCTTCGAACTACCCACCCAAGCCACTGAGGGATACAAGAGCTCCATCGCATCCCTCCCTAACAACGTAAACGCTCTTCGTGCTCGCAACATGATCAACCTCACAAGAGAAAATATCCGCGGTTTCATCCTCAGACAACCTTACATCCCCCCCATCATCGTAGCTCGTCCCGCAGCAGGATCTAACTACGAACTACTCACCATAGACAATAAACGAACCGCCCCAAATGAAGTCTCCATTGCGAACCTCATCGCAGCAGTCTCGAGAGAACCAGTCAAAGCATTCGTATCAGATTCCGTAACAGATCTTAGCTTATATGATTTCCAAAACCCCATCCTCACAATAGACATCCGCCCGCTAGCAGGACTCACCCAGAGACTCATCTTCTCACGTAAAGACGAGAAAATATTCGCCCACCTCCAGGGCGGAAATGTAATCTGGCAAGTCGATCCTCAATCATTCAGACGCATCCAAAAAAATGAATGGGATTGGAAAAACAACATCGTTTGGAGTCTACTAAAAAATGATATTATTGAGTTCTCCACACAGCACCGTGGACAAAAAACTCTCACCGTCCACTACGACTACTTAGCCGATACCGTCTCAGCCAAAGTCGGAACCACAGATGTCACAAATAAACTCAATCCACTCCAAGCTAAGTTCTTCATAAACACCTGCAGCCAGTTAAGCACAAAACGCCGACTAGGGCCTAACAATAAACAAGCTATCCACGCCCTCAAGAACCCCATTTTTTCTGTCAGTATCACCAGCCAACGATTCGATGACCAGGCCATGCCGAGCTCCACATTTACCCATACCCTACAGATAGCTAAACCCAGTGAGACCGCCACCAGAATAGCCTATTACTATGCAAAAAGTAGCAATGACTCTGACTACCTCATGATCTCGCCAGCCACCTACGAACTACTCACTACAAACCTCTTTAGTGAAGAATAATTCTACCCTACTCACCATGTCTCTAGACGAACAAACTATCCAAGAAATCCGAGCTCAATTCCCCATCCTCTCAAAGAAGATCAACGGAACCCTCCTCACCTATCTGGATAATGCCGCCACCACTCATAACCCACAATCTGTGATCGATGTATCAGCAAACTACTACACAGAAATCAACTCCAACATCCATCGCGGAGCACACTACCTCTCCAGAGAAGCCACTGCTGCTCACGAGGCAGCTCGTGACACCATCGCCAAGCATTTCAACGCAACTCATAGCCATGAAATTATCTTCACATCCGGAACTACAGACGGCATCAACTTAGTCGCATCCACCCTCTCGCACTCTGCCAAAATCAAACCCGGTGACCGTATACTTATTTCAGCTCTAGAGCACCACTCTAACATCGTCCCCTGGCAGCTGCTATGCCAGCAAACTGGTGCAGAGCTAGATGTAATCCCTGTCACAGATTCCGGAGAATGGGACCTAGAAGAACTTGATCAACTACTGACAAATAAAACCAAGCTAGTTGCCATCAGCCACGTATCAAATGCACTCGGCACAATCAATCCAGTTGAACAAATAATCTCTAAAGCCAGACAAAACGGAGCACTCATCTTACTAGACGGCGCCCAGTCTGCTGCCCACATGCAAGTAGATGTCCAAGCTCTTGATTGTGACTTCTACGTCTTCTCAGGCCATAAATGCTACGCACCCACAGGAATAGGCGTCTTATGGGGGAAAGAATCCATCCTCAACGAGCTCCCACCCTACAAAGGTGGAGGAGAGATGATTAAACAAGTCACCTTTGAAAAAACCACCTACAACGAACTTCCATTTAAATACGAGGCAGGGACACCAAACATCGAAGGAGCCATAGCTCTAGCTGCCGCATTTGACTGGATCAATAACATCGGCCTAAATAACATCGCCGCCCATGAGCACCACCTCCTAGAAATAGCCACATCAGCCATCAAAGAAATCGAAGGCGTAAAAATCTACGGAACCTCTGACCAAAAAGCCGCCGTTTTATCTTTTAATATCCACGGCATCCATCACTACGACCTAGGCACCCTCATGGATCAGATGGGAGTCGCCGTCCGCACCGGACACCACTGCTGTCAACCACTCATGGCACAATACGGTATCCAAGGCACAGTCCGCGCCTCCTTCGCCATCTACAATACCACTGAAGACGTCACCAGACTCATTAATGCTATCAAAAAAGCAAAAATGATGTTAAGTTAGTCCAGAATTTATCCCCACTAACTCAAAGTAAACTCTCTATGATCCACCCTACAGCCATCATCTCAGATTCCGCTACTATCGGTAAAGACGTCAGCATCGGTCCCTACTGCGTTATTGGTGACAACGTTACCATCGGAGATCATTCCATACTCAAATCTCATGTCGTAATAGACGGGCACACCACCATCGGTAAACACAACCTCTTTTACCCTTTTGCCGCAATAGGCCAACTCACTCAGGACCTCAAATACAAAGAAGAACCCACTCACCTCATCATTGGAGACAGAAACACATTCCGCGAGAACTGTACCATTCACCGCTCCACCTCCCCAGACACACCCACCACCATTGGTCATGATAACCTCTTTCTATGCTACTCTCACGTCGCTCATGATTGCGTAATAGCAAACCATTGTATATTCTCTAACAATGCATCCATCGCTGGACACGTTATTGTAGAAGACTACGTCATCATCTCAGGTCTATCCGGCGTCCACCAGTTCTGCCGCCTAGGCGCTCACTCCATCGTTGGAGGATTTACTAAAGTCGTCCAAGATATACCCCCATTCACAATAGCTGACGGAAACCCAGCATCAATCAGAGCCGTCAATCAAATCGGACTCCAGCGCAGAGGCTTCTCCGCGGATGACATTACCGCCTTACGCCGCGCATACAAGAGACTCTTCTTCAAAAAAGAAAAGAACCTCAAAGAATCCCTTGAAGAAACCAAACAAGCTGACTGCGCTCAAAATAAATTCGTTCAAGAACTCATTACATTTCTTGAAAACAGCGAACGAGGAGTAACCCGTTAGAAACCCGCTACTTCATCTTCAGTTAGATCACGGAACTCCCCCGCAGCCGTATCTCCCAGATTCACAACACCTACAGACTCTCTGTG
>JALZVD010000058.1 GCA_023300205.1 Akkermansiaceae bacterium
CTTCATAGTTGTTTTTCCAGAATGAGAATGGCTTTTGGAGTTCTTCAGGGCGTTGATCCCAGGCATCTAGAGAGAAGTCCATGCGGAGGTAGCCGCTGGATTCTGGGTCTGGGAAGATAGCTGTGTAGAACTCTTGTTGGTCTATAAATTTAACTTCTGTGATCGCGCATTGGTGAGCGCGCGCTTTGATGGACCAAGATTCTGGTAATGGCATGATTTTTAGATATTAGGTGTGCTTTAAGGTGAGAGATTAGTGGCTATTAGGAATAAGGTTCTTGATGGTCTGGTAGATGGGCTGGCCATTGATACGGCGGTAGAATAGGATGAGTGCGACAAAGCCAAAGAGGATGTTCGTGGCCCATGCTGCAAGTAGAGGAGGAAGGTGGCCGGACTCTCCTAAGGTAGGGAATACGGTGGAGCAGAATATCATTCCGGCGCAGAGGAAGATGGCCGTGGCGACGCCTCCGCCTACGCCGCGTCTGTTGAGCACGATCCCGAGTGGTGCGGCTAGTAGAATGATGATGATACAGATGAATGGTTGAGCGATACGGTAGTGGAGGTGAGTCTGATATGAGCGCTTATCTGAGAGAGGGTTATCATGGTGGTTAGCAAGCCAGCTCTTTAGCCCTGGGATGCCTAGGTATGGGGCTTTGAGTCCGGGGTTAATGATTTGCCATGGGGTTTCATGCCAGTCAGTGACGAGGTCAGTTTCTGAAACGGTGACGGGAACGAGTTGTTGTTTATCAGGGTTAAACTCATTGAGGTTGAATATGATAGGTTTGCTGAAAGTCCATTGTCTGTTTTCTAGAGACCAGGATGCTTGATCTGCGAGGATTTTCTGAGTTGCTTTGTTGTTGGCATCTAGTGTTGTAATTTCAATAGATTTTAAGGGTTCACCAGATGTGTGGGCAAAGGGGAATGAGCCGACTAGCCAGTGACGGGTGTCTGACTTGTTCTGGAAGGCTACAGATTCTGCGGCGTTTAATGCTTCACCAGTGGCTTCACTGAGGATGAGGTCTTCTTGGCTTTCTGCGTAGGGGGCCCAATGGTAGTTAAAGATGAGGCAGATTAAAGTACAGACAACTCCAACAAGAGCGAGTGGCCTGGTGAAGCGGACAACTCCTCTGCCTGTCTGAATGATGGAGACGAGTTCTTGGCTTTTTGACATTTTGCCAAGTGACCAGAGGAGTGCGAGCATGAGGGAGTAGGGGAGGATGAACACGATGAGAGCTGGCATTTTAGTGATGTAATGCTTGAGCATGATGGAGCCCATTTGATTTGATTGTTGGAAGTCAGAGATGTTGTCTTGAAAGTCTTCTAGGAACATGATGATGAATAGTGCTCCGAAACAAATGAGGAAGGCGTTAAAGAAAATTCTGAGAGTGTATTTGTCTAGCCGATCCATACTGTAGTAGCCGATGCTACATATGAAAGGTAGCGCGCAGAGTGCGGCTAAAAGCCAGGTGCGTAGTCCGTGAGCTTGGCGGTGTGAGTCTGGGTAACCGATGAACTGCTCAGCGACAATGGCTTGTTCATAAGGTATGAGCACGTATGCAGCAGCTAGACCGGTGAGGAGTAGGATGAAGGGAATAAGGAATTTTTTAAGATGAGCTGGCATGGCTTCTCGAGAATGATTATGGCTGGAGAAGGTACTTTCAAGCCTTTAGATGGTGAGGGAGGAAAATTCTCATATTTAATGATCTTGTGTATTCGTGTTGTAAACTGAGAAAGTTTCTTTATCTTGGGGACATGCGGGTCACGATAAGGCATCTATACGTTTCTAATGGACATAATTACTTTGGCCGTTATGGGAAGAGTTCACTTTCTCATGAGATTGAGGAGCTTACTCGGATAGAATTAGTGGCGGGAAAGGGAGTGAGGGAGGATAGGTTTTTTGATTATGAAGAGGATTATAAGGGGCAGATTACATTTTTTGACTGGGCTATTTATGAGAGGGTGAAGGGTGAGGTAGTGAAGGGGGAGATGGAACCGAGTAAGTTTAGACGTAATGTTCTGATGGAGGGAGTGGATTTAAATTCTTTGATAGGGAAGCGATTTTCATTGAATGGGGTTGTTTTTACAGGTTCTTGTGAGTGTAAGCCTTGCTTCTGGATGGATGAGGCTTGTGCTGACGGTGCTTTTGAATTTCTGAAGGGTAGAGGTGGGCTTAGAGCCAGGATTCTGAATGATGGGGAGTTAGTGATGGGTGAGTATGAATTAGAAGTCTTAGGAAATGTCAATGAAGGGTCATGAATAAAGCAGAGTCATTAGAGATCACTAAGTTTAACGGTGGTGAGATATGTGAGATGGAGGATATGGTGGCTGTGGAGGAGCCGTTACAGATCACTGTGGATGGAGTACCTATAGCGGTTGTGATGCGAACAGTGGGCGATGATTTGGATTTGGTAATGGGGTTCTTAGTGACGGAGGGGATCATTGATTCAGTGGGTTTTGTTAGACGTGTAGATCTGGAGCAGAAACAGAATCACGCATTAGTTTTTCTGGAAGATGATGTGGAGGTGGATTTGGCGAGGTTGCAGCGTAATCTTTATAGTGCGAGCAGCTGTGGTATCTGTGGGAAGGCGAGCATTGATGAGGTGTTTCTGCAGATCAAAGAGGATAAGATTGAGAATGAAAGGGGTGAATTTTTTATCAGTAGGGAGAATCTGATGGGTGCTCCAGATATTTTAAAGTCTTCTCAGGATGTGTTTGAACAGACGGGAGGGTTGCATGCTGCTGGGCTATTTAGTGGAGATGGGGAGTTGCTGTTGATCAGAGAGGATGTGGGTAGGCACAATGCGATCGATAAAGTGATAGGTAGTGCGCTTAGTAATGGATTAGACCTTAGGAATGTAGCGTTGCAGTTGTCTGGGCGAGTCTCATTTGAGGTAGTGCAGAAGGCGTTGATGGTTGGTATACCTGTGGTTGCGGCGATCTCAGCGCCGACTTCGCTAGCGGTGGATTTTGCGAAACGGGGAGGCTTAACGTTAGTGGGCTTTATGCGAGGAGAGAGAATGAATGTCTATTCTGGTGCTGAGAAGGTGAGGCTATGAAGCTTTTTGATTTTAAGGGTTTAGAAAAAAGAAAAGATACTGGAGTGACATTCTAGAGAAAATAAGGCAAGTATTTGTTGTGCAATTAACAATACAAGAAATTATTGATCTTACTGGAGCTAAACTGGTGCAGGGTGAGCTAGGCCATCTTGCTTCAGGGGTAGCGGCTCTGGATGAGGCGGGTAATGAGGAGGTTTCCTTTCTAGGTAATGAGAAGTATTTTCAAGATTTTCTTACGACTCGAGCAGGAGTGGTATTGGTGCCTGAGGGGCTGCCACAGAAACCAGAGGGGGTTGTTTTACTGGAGGTGGAGAACCCATCTTACGCGTTTGCTGCAGTAGTAAAGGTTCTGGCTAAAAAACAACGTTCAGTGACTTATGGAGTGCACCCAAGTGCGGTGATTGCAGAGGATGTGGTGATGAACGCTGAGAAGGTATCGATTAAGCCAGGTGTGATCATTGAGTCTGGATGTGTGATTGGTGATGGGACTGAGATCGGCTCAGGTGTTGTGATTTGCGAAGGTAGCAGAGTGGGAGAGGATTGTTTATTTTACCCAAATGTGACTGTGAGAGAGCATAGTCAAGTAGGTGATAGAGTGATCCTTCAGCCAGGATGTGTGATAGGCTCTGATGGTTATGGTTATGAGCTAGTGGGAGGTAAGCATACAAAGGTGGATCAGGTAGGGATTGTAGTTTTAGAAGATGATGTTGAGATAGGAGCGAATACGGCTATTGATAGAGCTAGATTTGGGAAGACGATCATTGGTGAAGGAACAAAGGTAGATAATTTAGTTCAGATCGCGCATAATGTGCAGACTGAAAAGCATTGTTTGATTGTGTCACAGAGTGGTTTAGCTGGAAGTTCTAAGCTAGGAAATTATGTGACGGTGGCGGCACAGGCAGGAGTGGGTGGGCATATTAAAATTGGAGATCAGGCGATATTGGCTGGTAGAGCTGGAGCTATGAAGTCTCTGGCTGGAGGGGCGATCTATTCTGGCTTTCCGGCGAGACCAATGCGTGAGGAAACTAGAAAGCAAGGTTCTCTGTCCAAGTTGCCTCAGTTAATCAAAGATGTCCGCAAAATAAAGCAACATTTGGAAGATGGGCATAGTTAGTGATTTTAGTTAATAGATAGCTCTATTTCTAGTCTTTCTAGTTGCATTCTCATATTTCCCTGAGTAATAAACAGGCATGAGCATGATCTTAGAAGAATCCGCAGTATCCGCTAAAACAAAAGAACTATGTGCAACGATTGTTGAACAAGAATCATTTGTTGCATTACAATCTCAGGTAGAAAAATTTCTTAGTGATGATGAAGCAAGACTGAAGTATCAGTCGGTTCATGAAAGTGGTGATGCACTTAATCAAAAGCAACGTTCTGGAGTGGAATTAAGCGATGCTGAAATCACAGAGTTCGAGCAGTCACGTGAAGAGCTACTAAAGAATACTGTGGTAACAGATTTTATGTCGGCTCAAAAAGAACTACAAGAAATACAAAATACTGTAGGCAAAATGGTAAGCTTAACTCTTGAGCTAGGCCGCGTCCCTACTGCTGACGACATCGAGACTGCTAGTGGTGGTGGAGGCTGTTGTGGTGGAGGCGGTGGTGGAGGCTGTGGTTGCTAGTTAAGCTGGTCAAAACAGCAAAAATATGCATAATTATAGCGAGCTACTTAGGTAGCTCGCATTTATTGTACAGGTAAAATTATTTCAGCTAACTATGGATCCAGAACTAGAAACACTACAAAACTCTTTTAATACTCGAATCGAGGACTGGATTTCTAAACAAGGTTTATTGTTTCAATTTACTCATGATACAGGATCTGGTTCGATGTTTCCTAAGATCTGTGGTCTTTTATTTAGGTTGTTGATTATTGCTCTTATTGGGGTGGTTATTTTTTGGTTTTATCTCACTAATAGGCCTAATTCTGAGGCATTTAAATTAGATGTAGAACATCAGATTACAAAAGGCATGAATGCAGGAGAGGTGAAGATTTCTAATATCTCTAGGGCAAAAGGAGGTGTGTTAGATGGTGAAATGCTTTTATCCACTCTATTTCTTGGAGAGACTGATCTTTCATTTTTTGAAGATTGGTATGTAGAGGAAGAGGATGTTTCTGTAGTTGGGCGTAGATCTACTGTAGAGGAGAAGAAGACTGCTGTTTTTCAGGGAGTGAATCTTTCACCGCTAGGTATAGGAGATAATTATTTTTCAGGTTGGAGCGCTAGAGAAATTAACATTCTTAAAATGGAGCTGAAGCTAAAGACAGGAAATACTAGAGATGAGCTGGCAGAGGCTACCTACTCAAACTTATTTAAGAATTATAAAACACTGAAAATTGATGCGATTCAGGTTTTCGATGCGACTATCTTCTGGGGGCATTCGGAAATAACTTCTGGATCTATTAAAGGTGCGCAGCTGGATATTACGAAAGGTAATGATTCATGGGAAATAGACATTAGAGGTGGAACCTTTTCGCATCATTGGCTTCAAGATTGCAAGATTGACCACATGCAGGTCATCTGTCATCGTTCTGGAGAAGTAGAAATACGCAAAGCAGTTCTTAATCTGGGTGAAGGAGAGCTTAACTTTACGGTAACTATACAGGCAACGACAGCTCAGCCTGAGCTGAAGGGGGAATATAGTTTTAAGAATGTTGAAGTGACTGACCTTATAGGGGATAGCTATAAAGATTGGTTAGATGGTAATATTAATGGAGCTGGCGTGTTAGCGGGGAATTTAAATTCGTCTGCAGGAGTTAAAGCGACAACAACGATCACTTTATCTGGTAAGTCGAAGAGTTTAGCGGATGATACAAGTATAGCGAATAGAGAAGAAGGTGAAAATGATAGTATGCTGATCATTAGAGGAGATAGGTTCCAACTTTTAAAACTTATGCAGATGAAAAATCCCCGGAATAGCTATTCGCTACTAAGGGCGTATAAGGGGGCTCTTATTGTTGAGAATCAAGGGACTGATACACAAGTAACTGTTAAAGATGTTAGGTTTGGTCACAATGATCTCATACTGATGAGAGGAAAGTTTGATTATGCAATAAGGTCAGTTGTAGCTAAAGAAGA
>JALZVD010000059.1 GCA_023300205.1 Akkermansiaceae bacterium
TCTGCCTCAAGAATGAACTTGAGGTTTTTTGCTTTCATTTCTTTGCTTTGTAGGCTGCCATCAAATCTGTTTTCGACCTTAGCACGGATCCAGTTACGGACTTCAGTGTTGTGAATGTGCATGAACTCGAATCCTGTCTTGTTAGAGTAGCAGAGTTCAAGAGCATCAATCATTTCTTGGAGGGTCATTTTCTTTCCACCTTGGAAGAACTGTGTTGATGCTTCACGGGTGAGGTCTACCTCAGATAAGCCGAACTGGTCTAGGGCTAGGCGAGGATTTTTCTCAGCTGCGCTGACTAGTGGGTTGATGTAGGCTTGGGTGTGGCCTAGGGTTCTGTAGTTATAGACTAGGCTAACGCATTTACCGCGGAAGCTTAGGTTATTTTCAGAGGCTGCGTCAGAGGGTAAAGAGGATGGGCTAGTGAGGACTGGTGTGGCTATAGAGGCTGGTGCAGGAACAGGTGGTGCGGTGGCATTGTTAAGGCCTGCGGCTTCTATTTCTTGATTTGTCTGAGCATTACCGAGCTCGAAGCCATCAAAAAATGCGGCCCATGTTGCGTCTACTGAACGAGGGTCGTCCCTCCATTTTTCATAATTCTCATCTAGAAGATCAGCATTTAAGCGGGCAGAAACAGTTGATTTCATGGGTATGTTTGTAGGTAGATTAGAGTTTTGAGGAATTCTATTAGATTCTTCAGTTTCTTTTTACGCTTTCCGCATTTATTGCTTGGTTCGTAAGTAAGATGTATCTACTTAGGTGGTAGACGGGAATGAGTCAATGACACAAGCAGTTAAAAAGGTCATAATTTAGCAGAATGAGATTAATTGCATTAATCATTTAGCTGAATGCTGCTCATCCCGACGCTATTACTTTC
The DNA here is from genome assembly GCA_023300205.1 of Akkermansiaceae bacterium. Lineage (GTDB taxonomy): Bacteria > Verrucomicrobiota > Verrucomicrobiia > Verrucomicrobiales > Akkermansiaceae > Rubritalea. Next base: position 875 of record JALZVD010000059.1, read on the forward strand.
AAATTTCGTAATTATCTATGATTGATATTCAAAACCTGACTAAGACTTATGGCAGATTTACTGCTGTGAAGGAACTATCTTTCCAAGTAGGCACTGGCCAAGTGGTGGGATTTCTGGGACCAAATGGTGCTGGTAAGACGACTACGTTGAGGATGCTAACGGGTTATCTGCCTCCTACATCTGGAACGGCTTCGATAGCAGGTTATGATATTTTTAAGGATTCAGTGAAAGCTAGGCAGCAGATAGGTTATATGCCTGAGAATGTGCCACTTTATGATGATATGCGGGTTCGCGAGTATTTGAAATTCCGAGCGAATATTAAGGGGATGGGTGGTAGAGAGGCGCGTGATAATATTACAGAGACGATTGACACTTGCGGACTTACTCATATGCGGAAGCGTATGATAAAGACGCTTTCTAAGGGTTACCGTCAGAGAGTGGGGCTTGCAGATGCTCTGTTAAATAATCCTCAGCTTTTGGTGCTAGATGAGCCGACTAATGGGCTGGATCCAAACCAGATTCGTTCGATCCGTAAGTTGATTAAGAAGCTTGGTGAGAACCATACGATTTTGGTATCTAGCCATATTCTTAGTGAGGTGGAGATGATTGCAGATCATATTGTTATCATTGATGGTGGGGAGATACGGGCCTCAGATTCACCGCAGAATTTGATTGATGGGATGCGAGCTGCTGGGAGGATTTCCTTAGAGGTTCAGGGAGATTCAGCTGCGATCACTGGTGCTCTGGAGCGTCTAGAAAATGTTAAGAAGGTGAGTATAGATAGGGAAGAGGTATTGGAGGGTAAGACTTGGTTATATTTCACGATTTTGTGCGAGTCTGGAACAGATACGCGTGAGAGCATTAGTCAGTTGGCTTCTCAATATGGTTGGCCGATCCGTACTCTGCATCGGAGAAAGGGGACTCTTGAGGATGTCTTTGTGGAGCTGACGCGGAAGGACTAGATTTTGATTAAGAGTGAGGGGGCACTTTTTTTGGATGGGTGTGGTGGTGTGATGCTTGGTTGGTAGATGGGATTACTAAATATTTGGCATGAATGCCTTACAGAATTACTTGACTCTGTTTAAATCATGGTTAAGTTGCGCGAAATCTGAATTAATCTCGATCATGAAATCATTTCTCCTATTAACAGCTCCTCTAATCTCCGCTACAGCGATCTTATTTACTAGTTGTGCATCGACTACTACGCCTGCGACTAGCTCTGCTGGTTATCTTGCTGATTATAAAACAAATTCAGGGCTGCCAGGCCAGGGGACTGAGTTAGCTGCAGTATCGAAGGATCCTAATAAAGGGGGTTATTGGGATGGAGATGGTGTTTCTGGTTCTCCACTGATTAAGATCAGTGTGGCTAAACAGACAGCTTCTTTCTATAAGGGAAATCAGCTTGTGGGGCAGGCGCCGATCTCTACAGGTAGGGAGGGCAAGATTACTCCTAAGGGGACTTATAAGGTCACTCAGAAGAGTAAGAATCATAAGTCATCGCTCTATGGGGTGATCAAGGATAATGCTACTGGTGCGGTAGTGAATGCTAAGGCGGATTCCCGCAAACATAAGGCGAAGGCTGGGCAGACATTTGAGAATGTGCCGATGCCGTATTTCTTGAGATTCAATGGTGCTATCGGGATGCACACTGGCCATCTTCCAGGCTATCCTGCATCTGCAGGTTGCGTGAGACTGCCAGATGCAATGGCGAAGCATTTCTTTGATAGTGCAGCGATTGGAACTCCTGTTATCGTTCAGTAATGATGATGGGAAATCCGTTAGAGATTACTTGTCAGAAGACTAAGGAATTACTTGATGGGGAGGCGGCTCCTTTGTTGATTGACTGTCGGGAGCAGCATGAGTTTGATTTTTGTAGGATAGAGGGCGCTATTTTGATTCCTTTGTCTGATTTTAGTGGGAGGGCTGAGGCTTTGTTTCAGCATATGGAGCAGGATGCTATTGTTTATTGTCATCATGGTGTGAGGTCGCTGCATGCGGCTCAGTATTTACATGATCAGGGTTTTACGAATGTGCTGAGTATGCAGGGTGGGATCGATGTTTGGTCTGCTAGTGTGGATAATGAGGTTGTGCGGTATTGAGTTAGTGAAAGGTGACGGTGTCTGATGAATAGTGATGAACAATTTCAACTAGGGTTTGGCCTTTTATGAAGAGGTTGGGGGTTATCTTTGGGCTATTTTTGGTGCTGGTGGGTTGTTGTTATTTGATACTGAGTGATACTGGTGGAGGGAGTTCCGGTGTGGGGGAGTTGGAGATGTATTGTGCTGCGGGATTACAGAGGCCGGTGGAGGAGATTGTGAGGGATTATGAGTCTGAGTATGGGGTAAAGGTGAGGTTGAATTTTGGTGGTTCTGGGCAGTTGTATGCGAGGATGAAGGTGGCTGGTGGGGATTTGTATTTACCGGCGGATGTGAGTTATATTGATCAGGCTAAGAGTGAGGATTTGGTGGGTGAGGGGCTTAAGGTGAGTCATTTAACTGCGGGGATGATTGTGGGGCGTGGGAATCCGAAGCATTTGAATGTTCTGAGTGATCTTACTGGGGATGATGTGAGGGTGGTGATCGCGGAGCGTTCTGCGGCGGTGGGGGAGTATAGTCATTCTGTGCTGGAGGAAGCGGGGTTGTTAGGGGAGATCGAGCGAGGGGTGATTTCTAAGGTGGGAACTGTGAATGAGGTGGCGCTGCAGGTGGAGTTGGGGGCTTCTGATGTGGGTATTGTGTGGGATGCGCTTATTCCTCAGTTTAGGCAGTGTGAGTTTGTGCGGGTGCCTGAGTTTGAGGGGCAGGGGATGTATGCCGCGATTGGGATTTTAAAAGGTAGTCAGAGGGCGGTTGAGGCGTTAAAATTTGCGCGTTATCTGACGGCAAAGGATAAGGGGGCGAGGGTGTTTAGAGAGCACGGCTTCGATGTGATGTTTAAGAAGGATGAGAAAACCAGCGAATAATAAAGAATCTATTGAGGGTGGCGGAGGTTGGTTTGGTGCTTGGCTTGGAATGTCGTTGTTTGTGTATTTGTCGTTGATTGTGTTATTGATTGTGGCGGATGTATGGTATGTGCTTGCGGCTTGTTGGGATGGGACTGAGGGGATTTCTGAGATGCTGGACTGGCCGAACTTGTGGGATTCTGTGAAGCTGACTTTTCTGAGTAGTACGGTGAGTGCTATTTTATCGTTGCTGGTGGGGGTGCCGATTGGTTATTTACTTTCGCGTTACAGGTTCTTTGGGAGGTCGGTGATTGATGCGATATTAGATATTCCGGTGGTGTTACCGCCGTTGGTGATTGGGTTAAGTTTGTTGATTTTGTTTCATCATTTTCCGCCAAAGATTCTGGGATGGGGGGTGGATTCGCTGGATGGTTATTTGAGCCATTTGGGGATGCGGGTGACGAATACGAAGTTGGCGGTTATTTTGGCTCAGTTTACGGTGGCGGCGGCAATTGCGATTAGGATGTTGAAGGCTACGTTTGATCAGATAGATCCGAGGAGTGAGCAGGTGGCGATGACGATAGGGGCATCTCGCGGGCAGGCGTTTTTTGATGTGGTGTTGCCACAGAGTTATAAGGGGATCTTGGCGGCGGGCACTATGGCTTGGGCGAGGGCGCTGGGTGAGTTTGGTCCTATTTTGGTTTTTGCTGGGGCGACTAGGGGGAAGACGGAGGTGTTGTCGACATCGGTTTATCTAGAGATCAATACTGGAAATATTAATGGGGCGGTGATTATTTCTTTGTTAATGATTGCGTTGGCGATGGTGACTATTTTGACGGTTCGGTTTTTTACAGAGAGGGGGATGGGGTATGATCTACATCGATAATATTTCTGTTAGAGCCGGGGAGTTTATGATTTCTGATGTGAGCTTTGAGATAGCGAGAGGTGAGTGCTTGGCTCTGATGGGGAAGAGTGGGTCTGGAAAAACTACGATCATGGAGGCGATCTGTGGTCTGCGCGAGTTGGAGGGAGGTAGAATTATGATAGGGGGCAACAGAGTGAATTCTGCTGCGCCACGAGATAGGATGGTGGGGCTGGTACCGCAGGATGATGTGCTGTTTACTACGATGACGGTGCGAGAGCATTTGGCGTATGGGCCAGTTTTGAGGAAATGGAGAAGGGTAGATATTGACGCCCGGGTGACTGAGGTGGCTGAGGAGCTGGGGATTAGTGATCTGTTAGAACGTAAGCCGCAGGGCTTGTCTGGTGGTGAGGCGAAGCGGGTGGCGATAGGTAGGGCAATTACTGCTAAGCCGGCGTTGTTGTGTCTGGATGAGAGTTTTACTGGTCTTGATAGTGAGACACTGGATGAGGTGATGGCTGTGGTGAAGAGGACTATTCAGCGTGAGGGGATTAGCACGTTATTGATAACGCATCAGGTGAGAGAGGCTGAGGTGTTGGGGGATGGGGTGTATTGGCTAGGGGTGTATCATTGATTAAGTGTCTAGTGGACTCCGTACCCCACGGCCATTCTGGCCTTTTGCTACATGGGTGTAGATTTCAGTTGTCTTCACATCGGCATGTCCTAGCAGATC
>JALZVD010000060.1 GCA_023300205.1 Akkermansiaceae bacterium
GTGATGAGTGAGGCGGAAGCGAGACCGAATTTGGTTAGGTAGCCTTGAGCGGAGGTAAATAGTAGTTTCATATTTGGTTTTTAGTTGGTTTTTAGTTATGGATACCCCTGGGGGGGGCTACTTTAAAGCATTAAAAGCAGCGACTATTCGTGGTGCTATCTGTCCCATGCCTACGGCGTCTAGATGAACATCTCCTATGTCTTCTCGGGAAACATCGCTAGTCTCGATAGTCGCACAACGTGGCAACGTCGCCGCAGCAAGCTCTTGCTGCTGATTAACAACCGTGTTGTCGTTGACAGTCGAATAGGTTTTGCAAATAACGATAGCCATGTGCGGGCATTCAAACTCCCTCTTAATCCTTCCGATAAGCTTTTGAAAGTTATCGTTCCACATGTCTTCATATACTGGCTGAGCATCTGACTCACCTTGGAAACAAAGCATCCTATCGATACGGGGAGCATAACCGAGATCCTCTAGTTGACGTAAGGACTGACGGACGAAATCCAAGATTCGGACCCTGTAAAGTCCGTTGTCTGGAAGCCAGTTATTAGGTCGGCGATCACTGATAGAGGTTGACCCTAGTGCAGCCTCGATGACTGCGATTTTCTCGTTAACGGCAGCATCGGCGTTTATTGACCGCGCAGGAAGAAGAACCGGAGTGAATCCTGTATTTCCAGATCCTTTTGGCCCGAGTGCGGAGAAGGAGGAGCGACCAGTGCTGCCGAGGTTAGGGTCTCCACTAGACCACCTGTGAAGGATTTCGCCCTCAGACCCGTCATCGACCCAGTCAGACCCGTGGCCGTCCGCCCCGTCTGCATTAGATTGTCCCCAGTTGAGTATTACTGAGATTGGTTTTTTATTAAGCATAGTCTGGTAAAGCTGGATCGTTGGTGAAAGTCCCGTCAACAAGAGCGATGCCCTCAAGCTTGTTTGAACGTAGACCAAATGGCGCACGGGGTTCAAGGTTAGATCCTGCAAACAGATCGGCTCCTGTGTCGTCAGTCCAGAGGACTGTAGGGAGAAGGAAGTCAATCTGGCATTTACCACCACCGCTAGATCCCGCAAAACCGTATCCGAACCTGCGATTCTCAGTTCCAAGCTTCGTCCATGATATTAAAGGACTTTCAATTTTGATTCTGGCGACATCGGTAAGAGTTCTTCCTGATTCGGTTTCCAGAAAGTTCATGCCGTCCAAGATAATTTGAGGAGACCGAAGTGTTACCTCTGGGTCGCCTAGGTCGCTGCCACCAACTCCCGATGTCCCGAAGGTAATGAGTCCACGTCGCGCAGCACCCCAAGTCCGCCTGTATAAAATACCAAACTTAGCAAGTAACAGTATTTCCGCTGAACCTCCGGCGAAAACTAATGACCCGCCAACACCTGCACCTGAATCAATTAAATCAGCAGCGATAGTGACACGACATAGATTGGTGTTGCTGATGACATCCACAATAGCAGGGTTATTGCCATTACAAGTAACCGACCGAGCATGAATATTCAGTTCTCCTCCTAACAGCCGGACTTGACACCATTTCCCTGTCGTAAGGTCATGGGTCAGCGTCAGGTTCAATTTGGAAGAATCCCCTTCGAGCGGTTCATAGACGTTGGAAGAAGATGTTCCGCTAACCGAGCGACATTCAATGTCAACAACCGTGTTATGCGACGGAGCATAGAGACGCGACCCTCCAATATTGATGTCAAAATCCCCTTTGATCTGCGTTATCCCTGCTTCATCAGAAGTAGATAGGAGTTGATCGTTTGAGTCGGACCCTGGAGTTGGCTGCCAAGTAGAACCACTCTCAAAATCCAAACGAGTAGCGCGGTCTCCTCGCAATGTTAATGATTCTTGATAATTGCCTCCTTTCAACATGATAACGTCCCCATCACGAGAACTAGAATAAGCACCCACAAGAGTCTGGAATGGTTGAGGATAAGACCTCTCACTACCAGAAGCTAAGATAGCATCCGATGCCGAAATGTCATCTCCTCCCAAAGGGTCTACTATCAAGGTTCCTGATGAAGAGCCGACAGAAGCGACAACATCAGGACCATCAAGACCCAAATTCGAGCGAACAACAGCCCGCTGCTCATCCGTCAAATCCTGCTCAAAGGTAGTTAAAATGTTATTTTCGTTTAACTGACCAGCATCGGCCCCGCCTGATAATTCAGAATCGCTGATCGAGAAGGAGAACACCGGGTCTGTGAGGCTAAGCAATACTGCATCCTCTCCGTTGAATGATGTTCCCGTAGCTTTAGCGCGGATTGTGAGATCGTTTCCAGAAAGCTCAGCCTCGTAGTCATCCCACGAAAGATTACGACCTGCAAACAAGACACCATCTTTGATTGGGACTCCTGCGTTAATGAAGGATTCAAACTCTAGCAATGCCTCACCCGCTGTAAGCTCCCCGTCGAAAATCACCTCTCCAACTCCAGGCCCGCGATCTCCAGTGTTTTCTACGAAATAAACAGTGTTCCCTCCAATAGAGAACCCCTCTGAATCAGAAACAGGAGTATCTAAGTCGCCATCGAAGCTAATGACCACGCTCGCTTGCGTGGCTTCGATCTCTCCAAGAGATGTCGAAGGAT
>JALZVD010000061.1 GCA_023300205.1 Akkermansiaceae bacterium
GGCTCACGCACACTCTGCGAGCGCGCCGCCAAATCAGCAGACATCACCACCATTGACCAAATAGAAGCCGCTTTCAAAATCCACTACCAGCAACTCTGGAAAACCGGCACAGAAATCTACCCTGGTATCTTAGACCTCATAGAAAGCCTCTCACCCGCTCATGAACTTAGTATCCTCTCCAATAAGCCACACCCATTCACACTAGAAATTATCACTCAGCTTTTCCCAAAAAACACCTTCCACACCATCCTTGGTCAGCGTGAGGGAATTGAGAAAAAGCCAGATCCTAAAGGCATCTATGAAATACTAGAACAATCCAATCAACCAAATCAAGCCGCCTTCCTCATTGGAGACTCTATCATCGACCTCCAAACCGCCTCAAACGCCTCCATCGGATCCATCGCAGTCACCTGGGGATTTGAAGATCATCACCAACTTCAGTCCGCATCACCAGACCACACCGTCCACTCAGTTATACAGCTCAAAGAACTACTGCAAACACTATAAAGCTCTACAAACATGCACCAAGACACACCCAGCAGCAGCTCAGGAACTCCCCTTGGAATTCCCTACATCATAGCCAATGAGGCAGCCGAGCGCTTCTCATTCTACGGTATGAAAGCGGCTCTCGTTGTCTTCATGACCCAGTATCTCCATCTCATGGGAGACACCATCACAGACTCCATGTCAGAAGCTAAAGCCTCTGAATATATGCACCTCTTTGTCGCCGCAGTCTACTTAACCCCCATCGTAGGAGCCATCATCAGTGACAGATATTGGGGCAAATACAAAACAATCATCACCCTCTCCATCGTATACTGCCTGGGTCACGCAGCACTAGCATTCATCGGGGTCTCTGGCGTAGCCTCCATCTGGTTACTAGCTGGACTTGGACTCATCTCAGTAGGTGCCGGCGGCATCAAGCCCTGCGTATCAGCTCACGTTGGAGATCAGTTTGGAAAAAATAACAAACACATGCTACCCTCCATTTTTAACTGGTTCTACTTCTCTATCAACCTAGGCGCAGCCATCTCTAACATGATGATCCCCTGGCTACTCGTCTGGCACGGCCCCCACTGGGCATTCGGCATCCCAGGCATATTAATGGCTCTCGCCACCTTCCTCTTCTGGCTCGGCAGAAAAAAATTCATCCACGTCCCTCCAGCTGGCAAATCATTCACCAAAGAAGTCTTCACCGCTAAAGGCATCAAAATACTTCTCAAGCTCACCGGTGTATTCGCCTTCGTTGCCATCTTCTGGTCACTCTTTGATCAGACCGCTTCCACATGGGTTCTCCAAGCACAAGATATGGATCTATACCTCCTAGGCTATCAGCTCCTACCCTCACAGATCCAATCTGCCAATCCCTTCTTCATCCTAATCCTCATCCCCCTATTCACCTTCGTCATCTACCCTCTTATTGGAAAAATAATACCCCTTACTCCTCTCCGTAAAATTGGCGCAGGCCTCTTCCTCACAGTCATCGCCTTTTCCGTCAGTGCCTTCATTCAGGAAGCGATAGACGCAGGCCAGAAACCCCACGTCATATGGCAGATCCTAGCATACCTCCTCCTCACCTCTGCAGAGATCATGGTCTCTATCGTCTGCCTAGAATTCGCCTACACCCACTCTCCTAAGAGCATGAAATCCATCGTCATGGCCCTATTCCTCCTCTCTGTCGCAGCAGGAAACTTCTTCACTTCCCTCGTCAACGGCCACATCCAAGTAGAAAACCCCCTAGAAAATGAAGTCGCAGACGCCCAGAAAGAACTCTCATCAGCATCCACTACCACCTCCAAACATCATCCCACATGGAAGATGAAATCCTACCCAGGATTAGACCAAAAACTAAATACAGCAGACGACATCTCCATCCACTTCACCAATAAATCAATCATCACAAAACGCGACACCCCATCAGAAACTTCCCTACTAAATGCAGCTGAAATCATCCAAAAACACGCACTCACAAACAACCGCAAATTCTCTCTCACAGAAGAAGGCCAACAATTAATCAATCACATCATTGACCCTTGGGGACAACAACTTACCTACAGAGTCATCAACAGCACCTCATGCCGAATCACCTCTTCAGGACCAGATAAAACTCCACTCACTAAATGGGACAACTCACTCAACATTAAATTAAAAGAAAAAAAAGACCACAGCCTAACCGCTCAAACACCTAAGCAACAAACCTGGTTAGAACAACGTAAAGCCATACTCCAAATCACTGATCAAGATCAACACACACACTACGATAACCAAAACTTTGAACACACACACACAGTAGGAGGCCTCTACAAACTAGAAGGAGCCAACTACTTCTGGTTCTTTACCGCTCTCATGCTCATCACCTCTCTCATCTTTATACCATACTCCATACTATATAAAAACAACACCGACAAATCATGCTAGAAGACGACTTCAATGACATACTAGGCAAAGCAATCCGTGGACTCAACTTTGATCCATCCTCATTAAAACTAGACTCTCTTAGATTAAGAAACTGCCTCAATGGCGAATTCGACTCTGAAATCATTGAAGCTCTCACCCCTCACCTCAGCTTAAACACTAAGCGCCTTCTCAAGCTCCCAAACTACCTGCCAAAGGTAAGCCTACCACCAGAAGCTCAAACATTCACATCTCCATTCGGCCACCTAGGCGTCAACGCCTTCACCATAGAAACTGACAAACACATCCTCATCTTTGACACAGGAACAAATGCACAAGAATGCATCAACTACCTAAAATCACACCCTAATAAAGAAAAACACCTCTTCCTCACTCATCAGCATCACGACCACACAGGCTGCCAGCAAGACCTTGCTCCACATCTAACCACCAGCCAGATGTTAAAACCTCACCAAACCCTAACATTTGGAAAAATCACCATCACCACACTTGATGTCGCAGGCCATACAGCAAACGCAGTCGCTTACCTCATCGAAGGACTACAAACTCCTCTATGCATCATAGGTGACGCCATATTCGCCGGCTCCATAGGAGGTGTCTCTAAAAACCTCTACACCACAGCACTATCGAACATCCGCCAGCACATCCTAACCCTACCCCCAGAAACTCTCATCCTTAACGGACACGGCCCCAGCACTAGCGTCAAACTAGAGCGAGAAAACAACCCCTTCTTCTAAAAACCAATACCCTAGCTCTCAGGAACCCTAAACACATGAGCTGAATCCTTATCATTAGGATCTCTCACCTTCGTATTCGCAGGGATCCCCTCCACATCCACTATCTCACCAGTAAATGGGTTCAACACCTTTCTACCCTTCTGCCCAGGTGCCCACTTCGCTAATGGTGGTTCAGCCACAGGAGCCGGTAACTTAGGCTTACTCTCCTCTTCAAAACGCTGCTTGGCCATTGCATCCCAGTCCCGCTTAGTCTTCATCCCTGCCCGTAAAATCATTGGCGAAATTGCATCAAACACATCCTTAGATGACTTTACACTCGTTCCATTCCACTGAACTTCATTACATTGATAACAAATTCTCATACTACTTTTCAACTGACCATACTCATAAAAATCAATCGTATGATGCGCCTCAAAAACACAACGCGTCTGCGTCTGATTATCCTTCCCTTCTAAAGCCTTAACATCCTCAAGAAACTGCATCTTTTCCCCTTCACTCAGCTCTCTCCTAGCATAAGTATAAGTTGGCACACCATGAATAGCCACCGTAGTTCCAAAAAAATCTACTTTGTCTGAATGCTCTTTAAAAACAATCTTATCCGCTCGCTCGATCGCTTCAGCCAACTCTCCATTAAATTGCTGCGCAGCAGAAGAACCATTATCCACAGTCAACACAGGCTGAACAGGTAATATCCCAGTATGAAAATCAGAAACACATGAGCTAATAAATAAGGTAGCTAAACCAAAAGTCACCACAAGACAACCTCGCAAAATTTTGTCATTCATCATAATAAAAACATCCTCTAATTTAAAAGATCCGTCAACCAGTAAATGCTGTTAATCCAGCACATCATTCAAAGCCTGCTCAACAGCAGTCACCATCATGTCTATCTCATCACGTGTAATCGACAATGGAGGCATCAGCACTATCGTATTAAGAATAGGACGTGTCAACAATTGGTAACCTCTCGCCGCCTCACAAACCTTTATTCCCACACCAGCAATATCCGAATCTATCTCCACTCCAGCCACTAGCCCACACCTTCTAACCTCCTTCACATACCTACTCTCATTTGCTAAATGACTAAGCTTATAGGAAAGGTAAGCCGCCTTCTCCTTCACCCCTACCAGAGTGTTCTCATCCTCAAACACTCTCAGACTAGCAAGTGCCGCAGCACAACCTAGTGGATTAGCCGTATAACTATGCCCATAGTAAAAAGCCCGCTCAGCACCACCCAAAAAACCTCCATAAATCTCCTCCGTCACAAGCGTCGCTGCCATCGGCAAATACCCACCAGTAAGCCCCTTCGCTAAACACAAAAAATCAGGAACCACCCCCTCTTGCTCACAGGCAAACATCGTCCCAGTCCTACCAAACCCAGTCATCACCTCATCCAAAATAAGATGCAGAGACTCCTCCTCAGTAAAAGCTCTCAACTCAGCCAGCATACCCTGCTCCCAGACATGAATCTCATTCACACCCTGAACCAACGGCTCAATAATCACACCCGCGATCTTCTCCAAATTTGCCAATCCTCTCAACTCTTCCAAGTCCCTAACAAAATGCACCGTCAGACCAAACTTCCTAAACCTACCAAAAAAAGCCTCCACACCCCCCAACGAAGC
>JALZVD010000062.1 GCA_023300205.1 Akkermansiaceae bacterium
ATATCATGAAAAGCCTGCCCAATTTGCCAGAGATAATATCCTCGACCACCAGGCTCGACGACTGTTATTGCACTATCAGTATAAGCATCTTGCTTTCTTAGATGACCGTGTGTAAAAAGTGTGTAAATCTATGCTTTGAGTTTGTCTCTTAGTATTTCTTGGAAGGCGAGTGTGTCTTCATCGCTGACCTTGTATCCTGGGTCATCTGCGTCTAGTTTGAGTCTGCCCATTTCATCTAATCCCCAGAGGGCGTTCATGCCATCACTGAAGATGACTTTACCGCTGGCTAGGTAGCCAGGTCTGACGATTTCGTCTACTTTGGCATCGACATAGCCGAGGGGAGTGAGTTCTTTAGGTTCTTCTTTTTTTACCTCTGGCTTAGCTGGAACAACGAGGTCTATGCCGAGATCGATGATAGCAAATCGTGTGTCTAGGTATGTGATAGCTGGGCTGAACTTGAACTCAGAGTTTATTTTTTTCTGAAGGTCAGCTAGCTGGTCGCCTTGGCTTGCCCAGATTTTGATCTGGTCTTGTTGCTCTGGTGTTAGATCTTTTATGTTAAACATGAGTGTGCTCTATTTTCTTGATGAAGTGCCTATTTCTAACTGAGTATTCCTAAATGGGAAGCTTGTTTGTTTAGATGCTTTGGTTTTTTACTGGGCCATAATGATCTGTTTAATTTTTTTACTAATTTTAATTTATGGAAGAGATTAGTATGCCTAAGGATGGGGTGGTTTGAGATTAGTAATTTGTTAGAACGAAAGTTTGCCTGTTAGATGGTGATGTCATTATTCGATTACTTAGAAATGGTGAGTATTTAGATAGGCTGATAGAGCTAGGAGAAGGGCGAGCCGCTATTTCAATGATTACCTATTATGAGATTTATGTGGGCATTGAGAAGTCGCCGAACACGAAGTTGAGTAAAAAGAAAGGTTAGAAGTTTGAAGAGTTGGTTGATTTATTGAGTGTGATTGCTTTTGGAAGGGAGGAGGCTAAAGAAGCAGCGAAGGTTGGTGTTTTAACTGGAGGCGATTGGTAAAGGGATTGGTCCGATGGATGCTTTGATTGCAGGGTTGGCATTGGCTAGTGGCTGTGTTCTGGTGACTGGCAATACTAGGGATTTTAAGCGTGTAAAGGGGCTGGAGGTGGAAGACTGGAGTTAGATTCTGAGGGACACGATACTGTCTATGGCGATTGTTTTACTTGGTATAAAAAACGCCTTAAGCTAACGAGTAGCTTAAGGCGTTGATGAGTGTGATTTGCTTTAAATCAGGTTTATAGTGAGTTTGCAGCGGTTACTACGTCGTCTGCGGTCATGCCGAGTTCTTTCATTACTACATCACCAGGTGCTGAGATTCCGAAGCGGTCGATGCCGAGGACTGAGCCTTCAGAGCCGACGTATTTCCACCAGAGGCCGGATACACCAGCTTCGATGGCTACACGCTTGGTGCAGGAGCATGGGAGGACTTGCTTTTTGTAGTCGCAGCTCTGGCGATCAAATCTCTCTAGGCATGGCATCGATACTACGCGGACTCCGTCACCGAGCTCTTTTGCTGCATTGACGATGTGGTCTAGTTCTGATCCAGAAGCCATTAGGATGACTTTGAGGTCACCAGTTTCTTTCTTAAGTATGTATCCACCTTTGAGTGTTCCTTCACGTCTGACTGAAGCGGGAACGTCTGTGTGGTTTCCAACTTTCTGACGAGTGAGGATGAGTGCTGTAGGGCCGTCATTTTTCTCAATGGCACCTGCCCATGCAGCCGCTACTTCTTCAGGGTCTCCTGGACGATAGACATCAAGTCCTGGGATAACACGGAGGCCGCTGACTGTTTCTACAGGTTGGTGAGTAGGTCCGTCTTCGCCTACGCCTACTGAGTCGTGAGTGAAGATGTAGTTTACTGGAAGTTTGGCAAGAGCAGCGATTCTGATGGATGGTCTGAGGTAGTCTGCGAATACGCAGAATGTGGCACCACTGGGGCGGAACATTTGATCGTATGCGATTCCGTTACAGATGGCGCCCATTGCGTGCTCACGGATTCCGAACCAGATGTTTCTTCCGCAAGGAGTCTCTGGTTTGAAGTCTCCGCCGTCTTTGATGTAGTTTTTCGTTGATCCGTAAAGGTCTGCTGAGCCGGTGACCATCTGTGGGACTTGCTGAGCGAGTGCATTGATGATGACTCCACCAGTTCCGCGAGTTGCATCTGCGTAGTCTGAGGCGAATTCAGGAATGTTAGCGAGGAGAGCTTTTGCTGATTCGTTAGAGCCTCCGCATTCGAGTTGTTTAGCGAGTTCTGGATTAGCTGCTGACCATGCATCAAATGTTTTCTGCCATTCAGCGTGAGCTACTTCCTTGGCTTTTGCTTGCTCAGCGAAGTATGCTTTTACTTCATCTGAGATATAGAATCCACTGAGAGGAAGTCCGAGGCCTTCTTTAGCAGAGTCTGCGAAGTTAGCTCCACCTTCTCCGTGTCCTTTTGCTGTTCCTGCTACTTCAGGGATGCCTTTAGCGATGGTTGTCTTAGCGATGATTACGGATGGCTTGCCGTTTGTGTTTACTTTCGCAGCAGTTACTGCATCTGCTACAGCTACAGGATCGTGTCCGTCGATGATGACTGTGTTCCAGCCTTGTGACTCGAAGTATTGCTGTGACTGGGTGCCTTGAGTGACGTCAGCCATGGCATCAAGTGTTACGTCGTTGCTGTCATAGATGAGAATGAGGTTGTCTAGCTTATTGTGGCCAGCGAATTCGATGGCTTCGCGAGCTACACCTTCTTGGAGACATCCGTCGCCATGGAGGGCGATAACGTTGTGATTGAAAATTTGATGTGCGTCAGTGTTGTAGATGGCTGCGGCGCGCTTGCCGCTCATTGCGTAACCTACTGCGTTAGCGATTCCTTGACCGAGTGGTCCTGTAGTGGCTTCTACACCCGGTGTTTCATCATATTCTGGGTGACCAGGAGTGATGCTGTGGAGTTTGCGGAAGTCCTTTACTGATTGGAGGGAGACATCGTATCCACTGAGATGGAGCCAGCTGTAGATGAACATAGAACCGTGACCAGCAGAGAGGATGAAGCGGTCTCTGTTATGCCATTTTGGAGCTGAGGGGTTGAAGTTCATGACTTCTCCGAAAAGCACTGCTCCGATTTCAGCACAACCAAGAGGGAGTCCTAAATGCCCTGATGAACAAGCATGAACTGCATCTATTGCGAGTCCACGAGCTTCGTTCGCTGCCTTGTTAAGTATTTCAATATTCATATATACTTAGAACATTCATGAATGTGCGACTTACGACAAGTCGCAAATCTTTATTTTATGTTTTTCATGGGTAATTGTGTCATTTTGAATTACAGATAGGGGGTGCATCTATCATACAGGTTCTTATGTTTATACTGGGTGATCGTTTTTTTGTGAGATTCAATTTTAGGATTTAAATAAAACTAGCTAAGTGCTACGCTTATCTATTGAGAGAGGCTATGTGAATATAGTCCGAATACTCGATCATGCAAAGGAGAGGGATGAGAGAATGAATTATTTAAGATTAGAGACTATGTGTTCTGCTATACTGGCATCATTGGGTGTTGTTATAGTGGGTCTTAGCGGAGTGGCGTCTGCGGTTCCTCAAGAATTAATTGAAGGGCTGGGTGATGAGAGTTATGAGCTGCGTGAGAAGTCAGAGAAAGATCTGATGTTGTGGGCTAAAGAGCAAGGCAAGAAGGGGGTGAGTGAGCTCGATAGGATGAAGGAGAAGGTTCAGTCTCCTGAGGTGAAATCTCGACTGGATAATGTGATTTCCAAGGTGGGTTACAAGGCGATTCCTGGGACACGTGGCTTTATGGGGATCACGATGAATGGTGTCATGGGTGGCTCTGTGATCAGTGGTGTGACTCAGGGGACTCCGGCTGAGAAAGCAGGGTTAAAGCTGAATGATAAGATCATCGAGTTAGATGGCATCGACCTGACTAAAAAAAATCAACATGTGAATGAGGCCACGGATTTTCTGAGGGCTTATGTGCAAGGTAAGAAGGCAGGGGAGAAGCTTACTGTTAGGATAGAGCGTGATGGTGAGAAGCTCACTAAAGAGCTAAAGCTAGCGGACTATGATGAGTCAATGAAGCTTCTAAGGCAAAGAGGTGATGGAGGGATTGAGTTACTGCCTATGCCGGGTGGCTTACGAGGTAATATGAGAGTGATTCCACAGCTCAATCTAAATCCAAGGCAATTGAAAGAGAAACAGCTTAGGAGTTTAGAGCTCAGGCTTAAAGTCAATGAAAGGCTATTAGGGACTGAGGGCTTGGCTGACGATATTAAAGATTTACTTAAGCAGAATAATGATGCGAATCAGAAGAAGATCGATGAGCTTACGAAGGAACTGAAGGAAGAGAATGAGAAGTAATCTGGAGTAGTGATGTTAGAGCATGTCTGGTGTTACTAGGTGCTTGGCGCCACAGCGTGGGCAGCTAGCTTCGATGGCTGGGTCACCTTGGAAGAGCTCTTCTTTGCGGTCTTTCCATGAGCGGAGCGCGGGTAAGATTTTCTCTACGCTGCATCCACAATGGAAACGGAATTTTCTTGTTTCTAATATTTTGGTTTGTTCGGTGGAGGTAATTTTTTCCACATCTTGTTTGTTTAGGCTGTTGAGCCATTCGATGTCAGCATCTGGCTGAGCGGCAAGTAGTACAAAGTTTTCATCATCGAGTCTGAAGGCACGGGCTGGGCGCTGCTCACTCTGCATGTAGTAGGTTTCTATCCATTTGAGAGGGTCAACGGTGTCTATTTCTATGTGTGATTTTCTGCCTTCTGTGTTTTTGATGAGTGTTTGAGAGTAGAGGACGTTGCGGTCAGGTTCTTTGACGTTTTCAGTGAAGAGGTGGCCGGTGATGTTTTCGAACAGTGAGCTGCCGGTGACGAATAGATTTACTCTTGGAGCGCGGAGGTTGATAGTCCAGGCGATGGTCTCAGCCCATGGTCTTGCTACGAGATGTAGAGTGAGCATGGCGATGAGGTCTTTGAGCTTTTGATCTAAGTCTTCTTTGTGCCTTAGCTTTTGCTCCATGAGGTGGAGGTAGTAGTCTGTGTAGATGGGGGTGAACTGAGCGCGGACCATTAGTACATTTCTATGGCGTATGAAGGTGGAGGAGACCTTGGTGAATTCTTCAACAGAAAAGTTTTCTGGTTCTTCAGGTGTGGGTGTGGTGTCGCTCATGATGTTATTGATGTCTATAAAGGGAGGATTTAGATTTGTGAAGTTTTTTAAAGTGATGAGGTTTTTGTTATTTGTTCAGTTTTATCAATGAGGTCGATGATCTCTAATTAGAGATGATGAGGGGAGTTTTTTATAGCGCCTTTACGGCTTTACTTTAGGTATACTGTATTTATAGTGTTATTTATGATTCGAAGTAGTTTAGTAAAAATTTCAATGTTTTGTGTTCTTTTAGAGAGTGGTGTTTTTGCTGCAGAGGTGGCGAATCACTCGGCTAATACTAATGATCGTTTTGCAGATAATTCCGCATTGATCTCTAATCCGTATGATCTTTCAGGTGTAGGTAGAACAAGCGATGGTAACTGGGCTACGAGGATAGGTGATAATTATTATTTAACAGCAGCTCATTTCAGACCTGCTACAAATGAGGTGGTTGAGTTCTATGCCTCAAACAGTCCTGTGGCTTCGTCTTATAGTTATCAGACAGCTGGTGGGTTTCGGATTGCAGGAACAGATTTGTGGTTAGGCTATTTTAACGAATCAATCGATAGTTCTATTAATACGTATGGTTTTAATACGACTTCAGCAAATAGTTTGGCTGAAGCGGGCTTGGATCAAAAAGATGTTTTTATGCTTGGCAATAGCCCTACGGCGGATGGGACGTATGGAGGTACAGGTAGGCTCACGGATACGGTTGTAGCGGAGAACCGAGCTGAGTCATGGTATGAAACAGGGACAAATACAGTGGTTGCAGCTGAGGTGGTTAATCAATTTGCAGATGCTACTGGTAGTCCTAGTAATGCAGGTTGGGACCAGATTGTGACTTTTAAAAACTTAGATTTAGATAATAATGGTTTAACACAAAGGACACATGAAGGGCAATTACAAGGCGGTGATTCGGGTAGTCCGTTGTTTTCGGTAGCAGCGGGACAGTTGCAGATAGAGGGCATCGCTTATGCAGTGGTATCGGGTAGTGGGCTTACGGGGAATTTTATAGATACTATTGGTGCTGCAGGTGGGATTTTTGATCCCTTTGAGCAGCGTGAGGCATCGTTCTATACGTATACAGGATCACTGAGCAGTGACCTAGCTACTGCAATAGGTAATGTGCCAGTTGGTATACCAGAACCTAGTCAGGTAATGATGCTTTTGATAGGTTCTGGATTTTTCCTGAAGAGAAGGCGTAGATAGGGTTTATTTGTTTTTGCGGCGTAAAACTTCTTTGACGGCAGCATAGCAGTTGATGAGGCCGTGGCCAGTTTCGAAGTCAACTCCGGGTGCAGCAATATCAGTGGCTGTGGATGTGATGATCTCCTTTAGGTCCCAGGGGAGTAGATCTGGGTCTGCAGAAAGCATGAGTGAGATGGTTCCACAGAGCATGGGGCCTGCGAAGGAGTTGCCGTTTAGTTTATCTGGGGTGACCTTTCCGTCTGGTGTGAGTAGTGGGACTTTGTGGTTGAATGCGGAGACTTCTGGTTTCTGGATGGAGCCGTCTTGGTAGAGCTCTGTATTCCATTCGACAGGGCCTTTGCTGGAGAAGGGTGTTCTGGATAGGTCTTGTTGGACGCCAGCGGCTGCGAAGACAGCTTCTGGGATGTCTTCTGGTATGCGCATTTGGACTGGGGTCTTGGTGGTCTGGGCGAAGTTACCAGCACCTGAGACGAAGAAGATTCCGCAGAAGGATCCGTGTTCCATGACTTTTCTCCAATGTGAGCGCTCTTCTCCTAGGTTTGGCCTGGAGAAGCTCATGCTGTAGGTGTCTGCTCCTTGTTCTATGGCCCATTCTATGGCGGATTCTATATTGCTGTTAGTGATGATGCCAGCCCATCTGCTCATGGGGGCGATACCGAATTGAGGGGCTCCGTTTGTGGCTGTAGCGCCGCAGATGATTTGTGCGCAGCTGGTGCCGTGGAGTTTTTTGCGGTCTGTTATTGGGTCGCTGGTGAGAGCGCTGATTGTTAGGTTGGGGTTGTTGGTATTGAAGTTAAATCCGTTGTAGTCATCGATGAGTCCGTTGCGGTCATCGTCTTTGTTGTTGTTAGGGATTTCCTTTGGGTTGTTGTAGATGGTTCTGGCGAGGCTGGGGGTGATGATGAAGTTTATATCGTGGACGATATTGAGTGTGCCTTGTCCGGTAATGCTTAGTTCTTTCCAGACTTTGTCTGCGTTGAGCTTGGAGATGTACCAGGGGAGGTTTTTGGTGGATGGTTCAGTGGGGCGATCTGGTTTGGTGATGAAGGTTGCTTTTTGTTTGGAGAGGGAAGGTCTAGGGTTGTCTCCGTAGAATATTTTACTGATACCTTTTATCTTGGCGATGGACTGGAGGCCTTTTGATGTTGTGGTGCAGCTGAAGCCGTTGATGATCCAGTGACGTTTGAGGGATTTGATGTCTCCGCTTTCTTGTAGTTTTGTTAGATCAGGTTTGGCGGAGTTGTAGGATTTGTCACTGGCTTTTTTAAGAGCAGAGATGACGAGGGTGCGAAGCTCTCTGCGGCGCGATTTTGAGAATTCTTTGGAGCGGCGATTGTATGCTTTTCCGTCACCGAGGAGTTGTTGGTCGAACCAGATGGTGATGTTGATGGGTTGTTTGTTGTTGGTTTTTATTTTGGGCGAGATCCAGACTTTTTTGGTGTCAATTTTTTCTGTGGTGATGAGTTTTATGGTCTTTGCTTGAGTGCATAGGATGGTGCAGGTGAAGAGTGTGAGGATGAGTTGTTTCATGGGGTTGCGATGGTTGGGAATTTGTTGGTTGTGAAGTGGCTTTGTTGGTGTGGGATAAAGATAGCTTGGAGTTGGGTTTGTTGGTTTGCGAGGGGGAGGGATTTCTGTGTGGGGAGGATGCGGAGGGCGGTTGCCCAGGTGTCTGCTTGCATGGCAGTGGGGGCAATGGTGGTGACGTTGAGGCGATTTGATTTGTTGTTCTTGGTGATGGGGTCGATGAGGTGAGATAGACGGTTGTTGTCTATTTCGAAGAATTGGTAACTGTCACCTGATGTGGATAGGGCGGTGTGGCTGAGGGTGAGGGTTCCGATGATTTCTTGTTGAGGATTCTGGATGCCAATGCGCCAGCCTTTCTTTCCTGGTGGTGCAGCGGCGAGGATAGTTTCACCACCGATGATGACGGCGCAGTGTATAATGTCTGCATTTTTTAGGATGCTCATGAGTTGGTCTGCGATGTATCCTTTGGCGATTCCTCCTAGGTCAAGTTGGAGTGGTTTGAGGAAGGTTATGGTTTGTAGCTTGGGATCTAGTTGTATGTCTTTGTAGTTGGAAAGGTCTTTTGTTTGTGGGGTGGTTTTGTTGCGCCAGTGTTGGGATTGTTTGCCGATGGTGATGTCGAATGCGCCGTTGGTCTGTGCGGATATTTTCTGGGCGTGGGCGATTACTTTGAAGAGGTGGTTGCTTACTTGTTGAGGAGTGTTGATTGTTTTTTGACAGAGTAGGTTGAGTTCGCTGTTAGATTGGTAGTCTGAGAAGATGTTGTTGAGTTCAGCGATGCGGCTGAAGCATTTTTGAGAGAGTAGGGTGGCTTGTTGTTGTTGATCTGAGTAGATGACGATGTGGGCGATGGTTCCTAGGTGAGGTTCTGAGAAGCTGTATTTTGTGAGTTGTGAGGGTGAGGTTTTTTGAGTGTTACATTGGCAGAGTGCGAGAGCTGTTAGGATGGAAATGGAAAAAGCCACTAGGAGATGAGTGGCTGTTTTCGATATGGTTAGATGACTGATTTTAAAAGTCATCTTCTGCTACGCCAGAGTTCCAGTAGTGATACATTTCTTCGGGGGTGGGGATTTTTAGTGGGCGGACTATGCGGAATCCAAGCCATGGTGCGTCTGTGTGGTACCACTGGCTTTTGGGGTTCTGTGGATCTGTTTGTTTCCACTTGGGTGAGGATGGGTGACGAGCGGATGGTGTGATGTCTGTGAGTTGTTGTTTCCAGTGGCCGCCTTTGGTGACGTGTGGGTATGGGGTTGTTGCTTTGATCCATGGGTTGTTTACGGTATCTTTCTGGAAATAGGATTTTCTGTTTGGGGTGTATTGATCAAGCGTCCATTCTAGGATGTTGCCTTGCATGTCGTGGAATCCCCAGGCGTTTGGTTTTTTAAGGCTGGGTTTTTGGTAGTGAGATGATGGTTGGCCGGCTATCCATGCGTGTAGGGTGACGTCTGCTGGGTTGTTTCCCCAGGTGAATTTGGTTTTGCTTCCTGCGCGGCATGCGTATTCCCATTCTGCTTCTGTGGGGAGGCGGTAGAAGTGTCCTGTTTGGTAGCTGAGCCATTGGCAGTATTTGTTGGCGGCGTG
>JALZVD010000063.1 GCA_023300205.1 Akkermansiaceae bacterium
GGGTTGATTTTGATTTCCTCACTTTGGCTTTTGCCTGAGGTTAGGAGGAACTGGGGTAAGGCTTAAATAGATTTAAGTTTACTTGCCAGTGGGGAGTGGATGGAGCAGGATTTGGCATCTACTAATATAGAATGGCGAAGGCAACAGATATACGCGGATCAGCAAAGCAGCGAGTGATAGGCACACTTGCTGGTGGGTTGCTTCGTGTAATGGGGTGGACTCTGAGATACAGGTATGAGGGGTTAGAGCAGATGAGAGGGAAGTTTAGTGGGCGGGCTGTGATTTTTGTGATGTGGCATAACCGGATTTTTGCGATGCCGTATGCGAAGCCTGTGCTGAGTCCTGAGAGGGAGGTGTGTGTGCTGACGAGTGCTAGTAAGGATGGTGCAATTTTGGAGAAGGCAGTTGGGGCGTTTGGGTTGACGGCAGTGAGGGGATCTAGTTCAAGACGGGGAGCGGCTGCGCTAGTGGCCTTACGAAGGAAGCTGGCCTCTGGAGCGACGGTGACGATTACTCCGGATGGTCCTAAGGGGCCTTGTTATAGGGTGCAACCTGGGGTAGTTAAGTTGGCGCAGGCTAGTGGCGCTCCTATTGTGGTGGTGGGTGTGAATTATTCTAGCTGTTGGAGGTTTAAGAGCTGGGATAGATTTTGTTTGCCTAAGCCCTTTTCTAGAGTGATGGTGAGGCTTGAGGATGGGATTGAAATTTGTGAGAAACTGAGTAATGATGCGTTTGAAGATGAGCGCGAGAAGTTAGAAGTTCTGATGAATGAGTCAGTGAAGGATGAATCTTAATAAGGAATGTAAAATGATGAAAAATATCGATGGAAAAGCTGTGGCGGAGAAGGTTCTCAATGAGTGTAAGGATGAGATTGCGGATTTAAAGGCTAAGGGGGTTACTCCAGGCTTGGCTGTGGTTCTGATAGGTGAAGATCCTGCTTCAAAGGTGTATGTGGGGTCTAAGGCGCGGAAGTGTGAGGAGCTAGGGATTTATTCATTGAAGATAGAGATGCCAGCGGAGTCTACTCAGGAGGAGGTAATGAAGGTGGTGGAGGATTTAAATAATAATGAAAAGGTTGATGGGATTCTAGTGCAGTCGCCACCACCGGCTCATATTGATGAGGATGCAATTGTGAGAGCGATCGATCCAGCGAAGGATGTGGATGGATTTCACCCTGTGAATGTGGCTAAACTGGTATTGGAAGATCCGTCTGGATTTATTCCGTGCACACCGCATGGTTGTATGAGGTTACTTGAAGATGCTGGGGTGGAGACATCTGGTGCTGAGGCTGTGGTTATAGGGAGATCGATGATTGTGGGTAAGCCAATGGCATTGTTGCTGATGGGGAAGTCAGGAAATGCGACGGTGACTGTGGCGCACTCGAGGACGAAAGATTTGGCTGCAGTTTGTAGGCGCGCTGATATTATTGTGGCGGCGATAGGGATGCCGGAATTTGTTACTGCAGATATGGTGAAGGATGGTGCAGTGGTGATCGACGTGGGGATCAATCGAGTGGAGGATACTAGTAAGAAGCGTGGTTATAAGCTGGTGGGAGATGTGGCTTATGATGAGGTGGCGCCGAAGTGTTCAGCGATTACGCCTGTGCCTGGAGGTGTGGGGCCGATGACGATAGCGATGTTGATCAAGAATACGGTGATCGCTGCTGGGAGAAGGTAGGAATTTGCTATCTGCTAATGAAGTAGATGGCTAGAGCGATACCGCCTATCCAGACTGCGACGATGTGTGCTACTCCGAATGATCTGGCTCCTGGGCTTTCTGCGGGGTCATCTGGATGAAGGCCGAATAGACGATTATAGTTCATACATAACCAGACACCTAGTATAGCCCAGGCGATGATGAAAAAGGCGATGCCTAATTTGATGATGAGTTGGAGTGTCATGTTAGTTTTCTTGTTTCTTGAGCCATCCTTCTAGCCAGAAAGGAACGAGAGGGATAAGGCATGTTAGGAAAACAAGGGAGACTGTTTTGAAGTTCCATTTTTTATGAATCCATGCTTGGAGTAGCGCTAGGCAGAATAGCGTGAAGAACATTCCGTGTAGCATGCCGGGAATTTTGATGGCGTCAGTATCTCCGAGTACTGCTTTCAGGTAGAGAGAGCAGTAGAGTAGGTAGAGCCATGAAAGAGCATCGATGAGGCTGATGATTCTTAGACGAGTGATTGGTGAGCTGAGTTTCATGGTGATGATCACAGAGGATTTATCGATAGGCTAGGAGCTGGGGAGGCATGTAGATGTTGATGGCTCCTTTGCTGTTGCTGTGGTAATAGAAGTGTAAGTTTTCTAGATAGAAATGTTTTTTCTCAGGTTCTCTGGTATCACAGCTGATGTGTGTCTTGGCTATGCCGTCTTTGCTGGTCAGTTCGTATATGTGGATTGTTCCTTTTTGTGAAGGCAGGGTTTTCTCACTGAATAGCGCTAGATTGAAATGAGGGTATTTAGCGATTACGTTTCCTTGTATTTCGTAGTCAGAGCCATATTTAGCGCGATAAGTGATGGCTGAGCCGTTAACGGTGTTAAGTTTGAGGCTGGGAGTTTTAGTGCTGGTAGCTTTACTTATGGGGCCAAGTTCAGGTTTTATCATACCGCAGCTGATTAGGCAGATAGCCCCGGTTGCTGCTAGGCAGTGTGTGAGAAAATCTCTGAAGTGACGTGGCATGATATAGTTGAGGGGAGGTTGTTGTGTGTGATGATTAATCTGGGATTAATTCAGGTGCGAGCATCTCGGTGAGAGATTGTGGATGCTGGATGACTTTGAGTTCTCCTTTGTCTAGTAATATTTGTGGAGTGGTTGGGAATGAGTTGTAGTTCTTGAGTGACATTGATGCGCAGTAAGCGCCGGCTCCTTCGATGACGACTGTGTCACCTACTTGAGCTTTGTTTAGAGTGCGGGTGGTGAGTGTGTCTGATTCATCGACAGTGAAGACGTCTCCGCTTTCGCAGCAGTGTCCGCAGACGACATAGTCTTGTGAGTCTTTGTTGTCATTGATGATGATAATAGGGTGCTCGGATGCGTAGAGGGCTGGGCGGGTGATGGTGTCCATTCCGGTGTTGAGCTTGAGGAATGTGTAACCATTTTCTCCAGTGTCTGAGATGTCATCAACATCGCAGATGAGTGATCCACAGTTAGCCGAGAGGTAGGTGCCGGGCTCTACTTCTAGTTTGTATTCATTGCCTGTTTTCTTGGCGTGGTTGATAAATACTGTTTTTACGAACCCGCCTACTTCTTGGAGGTTGGTGCTTTTTTCTGATGACATTCTGGCAACTTTGAATCCGCCTCCGAGGTTTACGGTGTGAACGTTTGGGAATTTATCTGCCTGTGCTAGTGTCATCTCGGTGACGGCTTTCCAAACTTCTGGATCTGATCCTGAGCCAATGTGAGAGTGGATTCGGTTGATGGTGAGATTGTGTTTGGCTGCTATTTTAGCTACTTGGTCAGTCTGCTCATGCCAGATACCGAAGGATGCAGATGGTCCACCTACATTGGTTTTTCTGTTAGATCCTGATCCGGTTCCTGGGTTGATACGGAATGAGAGACTAGAGCCTGGGAATACTTTGCCGAACTCATCGATTTGCTTGAGTGAGCAAGCATTGAATAATACTCCAGCTGCAACGATTTCTTTAAGGTGCTTGCGTGGGAATTGCTGGCCTGTGAGCTGGATTTTCTCACCAGGTATACCGGCGTGGAGGCATCTCATGACTTCGTATTCAGATGATGCATCAAAGTGGAGTCCCATGGATTCGACTACTTTGAGGATGGCTAGATGTGGATTTGCTTTGAGGGCGTAGCGAGCATTAAGACCGTAGGCATTAGGAAACGCAGTGACTTCTGAGCAACGCTGTTCTATGGTTTCTCTGCTATATACATAAGCAGGCGAGCCAATTTTATTGATGGCTTGGGAGATAAGTTCTGGCGTGAGAAAATTTAGCGTTTCCATGGCTGAAAGTTGCTTTGGCTGATGATAAAATGCAATTACTTTTCACGAGAATTCTGTTCTAAGATTTCGATGATAGATTCTACAGAGATTTTAATGTCTTCTGAGCCTCCGGTTCTCATTTGTCTGAGGAGGGGTAAGGATTTTACCAGGTATATCCATGTTTGCTTTTGCCATGGTTGAGGCTCATTGATTTCTGATAGTGAGTGAGCTGAGCTCTTTAAGATGTCTAGAATTTCAAGTTTTACTTCTGCTGTGACGAGTTGAGATAACTCAATGAGGAAGGGGATGGTGGGTTCTGCTGCGGGATGGATGCCACCACTGCAGATTAATTTCCATACCATGTGACAGGCTTTGATGGCTCTGGGTATTTTTCTGGATGAGATATCTTGTAATAGGCGGGGTAGACGTTCGCCAGTTCCGGTTGATGTTTCATGATCTGACCAGGTTATATCTCGGAGTCTCATCCACAGTGCTTGTGACATGTTGGATGTTTATATGCTACTTAGTATTAAAGATAGTAGAAAGTGATAACGAGGTGTTTTTTTTCAATATAAGTGTCTTTTTAACTTTACTTAAATATTAATTTAGCTATAACTACATTATGTCACTCCATAATAATAATGAATTAATGTCCGCGATGTTAAGTCGTGCGTCAACCATATCGTTTGATCCGGGGGTTCAAAACCAGCGGGCTCAATTTAACCCTTCCACTGGTTCATGGGTGTTTGGTTTAGCTGCATTTGCAGCAGGCGTAGCACTGAAAAAGATGATCCGACCAACCGCTGATGCAGGAACGTCTGTAGCCACTACTCCTGAATCTGATGGTTATTTACCGCCTAGTTTAGTCCGAGGAGGAAATAGCATGAAGTCGTTACTGCGCGATACAATGGCTGAGGAGGGAAGAAGTGGAGAACATTTGTCAGGGATTAATTCCGAAGTGGCTAAGCTCAGGGAAGAGATAGCGACCTTGAGCGCTCAGAGAGAGCAGTTAAAAACAAATACCATTCAACATGATTTTGAGAGAGATAATGATGAATATTCACAAGTTAAAGAAACACTTAATCAACTAAATGCTGAAAAGGCGAGGCTAGCAAGAACAGAGGCTGAGCTTCAACAGGTGTTGATGGCTCAGCAAACTTCAACATCTGGAGCTAATGAGGCGATCCATGTTGATTTACAGAGGGTTCAGCAAGATTTATTAGTTCTCAAACAAGAGCAGATACGTATTCGTGGGGAGTATGAACTGAGCCAGAGAGAAGCTAGTGAGGCGAGGGCTGCTATGGATTCACTCAAGCAGATGCTTGATGAAAAAGCGGCGAGTCTCAAGGAGGCTGAATCTAGAGAGGAAAATCTCAAGCAGGAGCATGGGATTCTACTTGAAACAGTTGCAAATCTTCAGAAACAACTAAACTTTTTCCGCGAACAGGCAAAGCAAGATCAGAGTGGAGTGACATCTCTCAAGATCCTTGAAGAGTCTAACAGTAGGTTGTCGGCCCAGGTCGATACTAGCCTACTGGAAGCGGAGCAACAGCAGGCAGCCTTATTTAGGCTGGCTGCTGAAAAATCTAAACTAGCCGAACAGCTAGATGAATACCGAGTGCAAGCACATGAGTCTGAGAAGAGGATGCATAGCTTGGAGACGGCTTTAGCAGAGGCTAAGGTTATTGAGAAAGAGTTACTTGTTAAAGTAGAGGATCTTTCTAGTCAAAGTGCTGAAGCTGCGGGGACACGTGAGGAAAGACTTAAGTTAGAGAATGATCTTGGAGAGGCTAGAGAAAGTATACGAGCTTTAGAAGGTAACGAAAAGTTACTCAATTCTAAGTTAGAGATGCTATCTCAAGAGGGAAA
>JALZVD010000064.1 GCA_023300205.1 Akkermansiaceae bacterium
TAGAGCAAAAAGGGTTAACAAAATATACGCTAATGATTCAAGATTACGGCGCCCCAATCGGTTACAGAATCGCTACTAAGCACCCAGAACGCGTCGCAGGACTCATCATCATGAATGGTAATGCATATGAAGAAGGACTAGGTAAAGAAGGCTGGGCACCTATCTTTGATTACTGGAAAACGAAAGACCCTGAACTTGCTAAGACCATAGCTAAACAGGTGTTCAGCCTCCAAGGCATGAAATGGCAATACACTCATGGCACTAAAAATCCCCACCTCATCAACCCTGATAACTGGATACTTGATACAGCTAAAATAACACGCCCAGGACAGACCGAGATTCAACTAGGGCTTTTCTACGACTATCAAAACAATGTAAAACTCTACCCTCTATGGCAGAAATACCTTCGCGATAACCAGCCACCTACACTCATCGTATGGGGTAAAAATGACGCGTTCTTCCCAGAGCCAGGAGCACAGGCCTACAAGCGTGATTTAAAGAACATTGATTATAATATCCTTGATACTGGCCACTTCCCATTAGAAGAAGAAGGCCCTTTCATCATCAAAAAAATCAGAGCGTTCATGAACAAGTTGAAGTAGCTCTATCAAGCGGTTCATCCCCCTTTCTCATATCTCTCCCACAACATCCTCAAGGACGACGCATGAAAAGAAAATTCTTAGCCAGCGAAGACGTTCCATAATAAATAGACAGCTGCCATTATCATCCTAAATGGTGATTGCCCTTTTTAGAACCCTTACCTACGGCTAAATATAGACATACAAAAAAAATGCAGTTATCTCCGTAAGGTTAGCAATAATAACTTCTAGCTTTTAAATGAATGACTTATATATCTGTTTTTCCCACAAAAAAAAAGCCCTCCAATACCAAGAGGTAAGAAGGGCCAGGAATTTGTTTTAAATTTTGAATAATACTGATTGCCTACTTACGACGACGCATAGCAAGACCTAAACCTCCAAGTCCTAAAAGCAGAGTAGAGCTTGGCTCAGGAACACAACCACAGAGTGAGCCTTCTGAAGTCACACTGTGAGATCCTACATAGGCGGAGTGCCCCCATAAGTAGGTGCTGAAGGTGAGAGTCTCACCACCTGCTACTGAAATACTTGAAATATCAAAACTATAAGTATCGTTTTGGCCAATGACTGATCCGATAGCGTCCAAATTTTGCTGACCAGAACTCCAGAGCTCTGTGCCTGAAGAATCAGTGATAAATAGCTCAAAACCACTGTTGAGGAGATCTGTACCTGAGAATGGGTTGTGAATGAACGAAAACTCATCCAGATTACCTGATGCGCCTGAACCGAATTCAAGGTCAAAACTCATGACATTTGTAGAATTAGTATTATAGGTATCATCCCATCCACTGGTGCAAAAGACACTTGACCCCTGAATAATACTACCGCCACTGTGGCCAACTCCGTTTGGCTCCCCGTTAGACAACACGCCTGTTCCCGCGAAGTCTATGGTAGTGGGGTTAACGCATTGGCTATGGCCATAGGAGTTGAATGATGAAAAGTGATCATCATCATTTATGATCCATGCATTCGGATTATTAGGATAGTCAAAGCTAACCAGTTCGTTAGATACTGCACAGTCAAGTTCCACTGAGGCAACCTGTGCCGAAGCAGAGCTTATAACGAAATTCGTTACAGCAAACAGTGATAGAGATTTCTTTAGTTTATTTTTCATAATATTATAATTTGGGATGATAGAGTGAAAAAAGAGGATCATTCGTTTGATTTCACCGCTCTCCACATATCTCGAGTAAATATTTCTCAAATAACACTCAAGAAATTTAGAAGCAGGTTATTTAATAAATTTTGAAAATTAATCTTAACTAAATTTTAGTCTACAACTCATTATAGATTAGTTTTGTAGATTGCCTCAGGATAAAAACTGACCCTCAAATATATCATAATAAACTATTAATAAGCTATTTACAGTAAATAATTACAGATATCACACTATACTCTTATTCGCTAAAACCATGACCAAGTAAGGTGATAAATTAATCAAATCGTTTAATTTATAACATCTTATTTATAGATAGAATCTATCAATTTGATAAGTAAATCAGCAAATATTTATTAAACACAATTGAATTATTATGCGTAATGTGTATGAAATGAAGGTATTTATTCAAAAATAAAATAATAACCTGAAGTCTTAAACTTTAAAACAATCATCTGCTTTTCAGTCATTCTTACATCTATAATAAAACTCCAAATTCAGATCAGTCATTCACCGTTAAACGTTAAAAGACTCCCCCCCCTTGCTCACCCAGAACACAAAAAGGCCGCTCCCGAAGGAACGGCCTTAAGAAAATACTTAGGTTCTATTTGCGACGTCTTAGAATGAGAGCAAGTCCACCAAGTCCAAGAAGAGCTGTTGAGGATGGCTCAGGAATAAGTGCAACATCCGCTGAAATATTAATATCTCCTACACGAGTAAAACTTTGTAGATTATTAGCACTCTGGCTACCGAAGTCCGTAAATACAGCACGAAACTCTACTGTCTCTCCTGCTGCCACTAAAACGCTATCAGTAAATGTATTGCTCTGAAGGTTGTTATTACCGCGATTAATCATATCTCCAAATTGTGTAAATGTACCACCAGCAACACTTACAAAAAGAGTGATATCACGTGCTCCAAAATTATTACCTCCATTATTAGGATCTGTTCTCACTGAAAAATCAGTCAAGGTAAGACTCTGCGCTGCTACGAAATTAGTTCCGATATGAGCACCTGTAGAATTACTTGCCGTACCGTTGGTAACACGCATGGCACCACCAAAGTTAAACGCTATATCAAGAGCTCCAGTTGGAGCTGTAGTACCCAATACATTGGTAGATTGTGCCAAGTGAGTTCTAGAGGTTGTAGAAGCATCAGTAAAAGTGGTTGCATCAAATGATGACACCAATGCACTATCATTAAATACTTCAGCCAGTTGAGAACCATCTAGGGCTCCACCTGTGCTTGCAGTAGTTGTTGCGCTGTTATAGGTCAGTATCAGTACTGCATTTGCAGAAACAGAAGTAAACCCTAACGCCAGAGCAGCTAGGCTGCTTATAGTATATGTCGATTTTTTCATTAGTATTTTTGTATTTGTATTGGATCTCTCTTAAAATAAGTATTTTTCCAACTATTAGCCTAGACAAATACCAAATAATCTAAAGTTTGCCTACCTAGACATATGGTTAGTTTTTTGTGAAAAACCTTGTCCGGCCATTCTAGATGATAAACCCTCCAAATACTAAAGACTAATAACATACATTATTATATCTCTATGCTATCTAAATGAAGAGCTACTCAGACTAACGAACAAACCAGAGTCTCAAGTTGAGTATAGATTACTATTTTATGAATTCACGTAAAACTTAAAAGTCACAGAACACAGAGCTACAAGCCCTTTCTTCACCAGAATCTATACATCATCTTTTATAAAAAGCAGGTTAATCCAGTGCATAGGAAAGGCCCAGATTAGCCCGTAGAAAATAGCGGCTAAAGGCAAAACTAAATATCTGCTATTGCCATACAGCCCATAAACGATTTCTGGAAGATTCATCGTATGCGTCCCCACCGTTGCACTCACCAATCCCATAAGTGCTCCTATCCCTAGCATTTTAAGCCAATTCATTTTATAGGGTAAAGCTACAGTAATCGCATTAAACACCCCAAATAACGCAGGAAAAAACAGCCCAATAACCAACCAATCTAGAGTTCCAGCAGGTAGATCACGACTCTTAAAACCCAGGCCTAAGAGTGGCCAAAGTGTCATAGGAAGACTGGAACCTAAAATAAAACCTCTGAAAATTCGTCTCATAATAATAGTTTGAGAACCTTAATAGCCAAATACACCATAGGTCAAGCTTGCTAGACCCGCTCTATCTTGAGTAAATTCAGCAAGATTTGTCCTGGATTGTATTTAGAGATACTAAGATTAGCTTAATCAAAGAATTCCGCATTGAATCAAGAAAATCTACATTCTCTTCACCTAGAATTCCAAATATATATTCAACGCCCTCATTTTTCAAGAGCCTTCACAAAGAGGTCTGATGCTTTTATATTTTTCATATTAGTATATTTTTTAACTTAAAAACCATGATATACATTTTATTCCTAATTTAATAATATAATGATCAGAAAATTAGTATGTCTTAATATCCCCACTTCCCTACTCTCCAATCTCTAAAAAAAGCACCCGAAAACACCAGCGTAATCTAGACTAATAGATACATATTTATCCACAAGGAAGGAATCTCTTAACCGAAGAGGTTCCAGAAAACATCATTACTAAAATCGCTCCATCCAAACACCAGTATCTAAAAAAGACACCTCTTAACTACATACATCTTAAATACCAGCCCTTAAAATGGCAATGAAAACACTTTAAAACTTGTAAAACCCTTGCAATCACTTCATTTTTTTTGAATGAAACTTAAACTCATTTTAACGTTTTTCTGCAATCTAACAGCATCAATCATCTTAGCACATGCAGGAAAACCCGAGTTCAAACAAGATCAACGTATTGCTCTCATAGGAGGCAATTTGGGAGCTGGCATGAATCATCATAGTTTCTTTGAAACTGAACTATTTATACGCAATCCAGATAAGAACCTCGTCTTACGTAATATGTGTGACGATGCAGACACTCCTGGTATGCGTATCCGTGCTGGCCGAAAGTCTGCCTGGACCTTCCCCGGAGCAGACAAATTTCATCCAGTAGTGGCAAACCAAAAAAAGAATACGAATAGTGGCACCTTGGAGAGCGAAGACTCAGTCCTTACCCGTCAAAAAATAGATCAGATCATCGGATTATTCGGACACGTAGAATCCTTTGCAGGTAAAGAAGGTCTCGCCAATTTCAAAAGTGAACTTGATGGCTTTATCAATCACAGTCTTTCGCAAAAATACAACGCCACATCCGCTCCTAGCATCATACTTGTCTCGCCCACTGCCTACCAAGATCTTTCTAGCAAATATGGTGAGCTACAAGTCGCGTCTAGAAACGCTGCTTTACAACTTTATACAAAAGCAATTGAAGAAATAGCACAGAAGCATTCACTACCATTTATCGATCTTTTCACACCTTCAAAAGCTCTCTTTGCCGAGTCAAAAGTAGACTACACCGTGGACGGTGCTCTTCTAAACACCAAAGGCTATCAGTGGCTCTCTACCTATCTAGCTACAAAACTTTGCGGAGAGCCTGATAAAACTGCAACTGCACACCATAAATTGGTCCACGAGATGGTTAAAGAAAAAAACTGGTGCTGGCTCAACGACTATAAAGCCTTAAACGGTGTCCACGCTTTTGGACGTAGATTTGCCCCCTACGGGCCAAAAAACTATCCCTATGAACTCGTTAAAACTCAAGAAATGACCATGATCCGCGATGCCGCTATCTGGGATGCACTGAAAGGCAAACGCAAGGATCTCGCTACCGCTGATGCAAAAACATCTAAACTGCCTCCTGTGGAAACAAATTATATAATTCAAAAAGGTACATCAGATAGTGTTACCGATGGAAAAACTTACCAACCTGGCTTAGTATCTCAGAGCCATCTTACCCTCGCGGAAGGATATGAGATGAAACTCTTTGCCTCAGAGGCTGAATTTCCAAACCTAGCAAATCCCGCACAGATCTCCTTTGACAACAAGGGCCGTTTATGGGTCTCAGTTATGCCGAGTTACCCGCACTGGCGTATCGGTGACCCTAAGCCCCAGGACAAGCTCATCATTTATGAAGATACCGATGGTGATGGCAAAGCGGACAAAGAGACAATCTTTGCTGACGACTTACACTTGCCAATCGGTTTTGAACTCACTCCAGAAGGAGTTGTTGTTTCTCAAACCGGTAGTCTTGTTCTACTCAAGGATAACGACGGAGATGACCGCTACGATGAAAAAGAAATTCTTCTCAATGGCTTTAGCACTCATGACACCCACCATAACATCAGCGCCTTCACCAGTGACCCCTCCGGTGGCATCATACTCTGCGAAGGCATCTTCCTATTTAGTAATGTAGAAACATCTCGTGGACCAGTAAGATGCACCAACGGAGGATTCTACCGCTATGACCCTAAGCGCAGAGAGCTCATTCGCTACCTTCAGTCTAAGCTCCCTAACCCATGGGGCTTTGTATTCGATGATTACGGCAGAGGTTTCGGCCAAGTCGCTGGTGACTACTACTGGGCAAAACCGGGCATGGTCAAACATCAATACAATGTAGCCTTGCCCCTGCCTAGCATCATCACTAGCAACAAAATGCGCCCAGGTTCAGGCAGTGAAATTATTTCCAGTCGCCACTTCCCAGAAAAAGCTCAGGGGGACCTACTAATCTGTAACACCATCGGCTATCTAGGCGCCAAACAACATAAATTCATAGAAAAAGAATCCACTATCTCCGGAGAATTTGTCCAGGACTTCTTCCATTCCAGTGACTTTAATTTCCGCCCCGTCGATCTAGAATTTGCTCCTGATGGATCACTCTATGTTGCAGATTGGCATAACTTACTGATCGGCCATATGCAGCACAATGCTCGTGACCCTCTACGCGACACCAAGCACGGCCGTATTTACCGCATCACCTATCCTTCTCGTCCATTAATCAAACCAGCAGAAGTAGCTGGAGCATCTATCGAGACTCTACTAGAAAACCTCAAACTACCTGAATACCGTACCCGCTACCGTACTCGCAGAGAGCTCAGGGGCCGTGATGCCAGTGAAGTCCTACCTAAGCTCAAACTATGGGTAAGTTCCCTAAAGAATGAGGAAGCTGATTACGAACGCTATAAACTAGAAGCACTCTGGGTCAGCCAAGGATATGATCAGACCGATGAGCAACTACTACAGGACTTGCTCCAAGCCAAGAACTACAAAGTAAGAGCAGCTGCAGTGCAAACACTCAGATTCAGCAACACACCCTCCCTTGATAAAGTAGCCCTCATGAAAGCAGCTACTCAAGATGATAAATCACTAGTACGTTTAGAATCGATTGTATCAGCTAGCTGGCTTCCTAAAGCTGAAGGACTAGACATACTTAAGGAAATAGAAACTGCTGAAAAAGCAAAAGACCTACAGCAAACAATCAAATACGCCAAAGCCTCTTTGAATAAAACAGGCGCAGCTGCTAGCACTGACAAAACGGGTATCCCGAAGCATCTGAAGAAAAACAAAAAAGCGAAGAAATCCTTCACTGCAGGAGCACATATCTATGAAGAAGAAGGAAACTGCGCCACCTGTCACCAGCAAGATGGTAATGGTTTACCTAACGTAGGATTTCCACCTTTAGCTAAATCCCAATGGGTAAATGGTAACGAAGAACGTCTGATTAAAATCACCCTGCATGGATTAATTGGACCTATCACAGTCAAAGGCAAGGATTACCCCGGCCAAGTCCCCATGACATCATTCAAACAACTCTCCGACCAAGAAATAGCAGACGTCCTCACCTACGTCCGGAATAGCTTTGGAAATAAAGCAACTGCGATCACTTCAAAGCAAGTTGCGAAAGTCCGTGAAGACACTAAAGACCAAAAAGGCTTCTACCACACTAAGCAACTCTTAGAGGAACACCCTATGGAAAAGAAGTAGTATAGAATAAAAAAGCTTACCTGAGAACAGGTAAGCTTATTAGTATACTAGATTTGATCAGCTTTCGTATAAAAAATAAAGGCTGAGTTAAGATAGCCTAAAATTTCTATTACAACCTTACTTCACACTTATTTCCTAGGCTTCTTAGATTTCCTATCTTTTTTAGGCTTCGATTTAGACTCTTCTTCAGATACCCCTTCGATTTTAGGTTGATTAGAATATCGATAAGGATCATCAAGCTTGATCATTTGCTGGAGAAGCAAATCCTCCATTTCCTTTAGCTTCATAGCATACTTCGGATCAGCCGCAAGATTTGTCTGGTTCTCTTTAGGAGTAAATCCTGTGAGCTTTATCACTGCGGGAGCGTGATGCTGGTCAATATACTCGTTAGGATTTTCTGTTAGATTAAAAAGCTGAGTATGGCTGAACTTACTTTTAGCATCCTCATACTTGATTAGTTTCCAACCATCATGATTTACTGAGCGCATCCCTGGTTTAGCGCCTGCACTATAAAGCCCATAGAGTGTGTCTCTGCCTAATACGGTATCGCTTTCACCCTTCAGCACAGGAACCATACTAATGCCTTCATTAGTCGCTGGCTTTTCTACTCCAGCTAAGTCACAAACAGTGGCAAGCACATCTGTTAGATACATACCTTGCTTAGTACGAACACCAGCTTTAATACCTGGACCTTTAACGATAAATGGGACACGTAATGAGTGCTCATAGAGGTTTTGCTTACCTTGCAAGCCGTGACGCCCTATAGCCATGCCATGATCAGAAGTGTAAATAATGTATGTATTCTCAAGTTCGCCCATAGCCTCCAGCTTCTCTAATACTCTACCAAGCTGGATATCAATATTTTCACTACATGCAAACTCTCTACCCAGTTCATTACGGATCGTATTCTCATCACGGTTTCCCCAGACACCAGGAACAGACTGCTCATCACGCACACTCATATGTGTATTATCAAAAGGATGCGCAGGTAGATAGTTCGCTGGAAGTTTAGGCTGCTTGGGATGCGCTTCAGGTAATATTTTTTTATCCTTATGATTCTTCGCCCCATATTTAGCTAGCAACTCAGGCTTGCCATCACGAACATCATGTGGATGAGAAAAACCAAAGTAAATAAAGAATGGCTCACTCTTTGCATCCCTCTTTTTCAGATAAGCTAGCACTTGCTCAGCATGCCAAGCACTACCGGTTTCATCTGTACCACCACGCTTAGTCGCATCATGAACCACTGTAAACTGCTCATTAGCACCAGCATAGCTATTACCTTTCTTACAAGTGCGCATGGTATCGTAACCAGCTTTATTAAAAACAGCCCCTAGCGTAAAATCTGCTAAATTATCAGGTGCAATATGAACATCGACTCCATTTTTCTTCTTTTTACCAGGAATATGCCAAGCCGTACGACCAGACATGATCATATGACGTGAGGGTGTACAAACAGCACCGGCCCAAGATCCCATATGATAAGCAGCGTCGAATATCATACCCTCTGCCGCCAGCTGAGAGATTTGTGGAGTTTCTAATATAGAATCAGGGCTATAAATTTGAAGATCGAAAGGTGATTGATCATCCGCTAAGACAAAGAGAATATTAGGCCGTTTCTCCTGTGCTTGGCAGACGAAACTTGAGCTTACTATACTTACCAATAAAAGTGAAAGAATGTTAGTTTTCATAGTTGTATGATAGGAATATAGTCTCTTGATCTTACAACGCAAGAAATTAGCGTATCTACAATTTATAGAATCACTCACCCTTCTACCCTACCTCACAAACTAAATACACCAACGTAAAACCATTACAATCCGGCCTCTTTATCCCCCAAACAATC
>JALZVD010000065.1 GCA_023300205.1 Akkermansiaceae bacterium
AAGGAGATGGAAACCATGAAATATTACCTAGAAGACAGAGAAGTAGACATTAGTAGTTTTGAATACGAAGTAGATATGGAAGGATATCCTACTGTTATATCAGCTGAATTTTCCGATGGATTGGATTATTTAACTGCATCAGAGATACAAGAAGTTATTGGTCATTATGGACTACCGCAAGAAGCTTTCGAAATCGTAGGACTAGAAAGCGAAGCGTTAACACTAGAAGAGAGGAACAGATGAAATTTTTATGCACATGTAAAAAAGAAACTAGCTCTAATAACAAGCATTGCGTTCAGCGAGAAGTTGAAGTTGACAAAGAAGATAAGTGTCTAGATTGTGGACACTATGCATTTGCTGTTGGTAGAGATAAGACTCACCTATTTAAGTCTCAAGAAGAATTGGATTCAGAATGGGATTTCTAATAAAAAGTTATGTACTATTGTTTACAGGGTTTAGCATCCTTTTGCATTCAATAGGTAAGGGCGGAACTGAGGAAATCTTTTATCAATTCTTAGCATTGGGATGCTTCTTGCAAGTAGTCCTACTAAAAAAGGAATAGACATGAGTTGGGATCAAGACGACATGAATGGGTGGTTTGATATACAAGATGACCTTTTCGAAAAAGAGCGTAAGAAAGTAGAAGAAACTTACGATACCGAATGCGTGTGCGACATAATATCGATGATGCGAGTAGGATGTAAGTGTGGTGCGATAGAAGAAGAGAGACGTAAACAAAAGGATGAAGAAGATGAAAAATCAAAGTTACGAAATTTATAAATCTCAAAACAGAGAGCAAAGCTTTTGCGTTCTAATTGGTAAGGATGGGAATGTTTACTCTCAAGTAGTTAATGAGTTTAAGTTAATTACTCAAAATGAATTGAAAACTTTAATTGTCGATTACGATTTAAAACTAGTAGGATACTGTAGATATATATTAGACTATGGGTTCTCATTAATTGGAGGTATGGAATGAGTGCTTTAAAATTTCCTGGTACAGGATTTAAAGATGGTGATGATGGAGAATTTTCAGAAGAAGTAACTTATTCCTTGCGTTTAGTTTCAAATGGGTATATACTAGATACAGACGAAGAGACAATGGTGTTTCTTACTTATCAGGAACTAGAAAAATGCTTAAAATCATTATTATCTTAATTACTTTAATTTCTTGTGTTGAGCAAATTCCAGTAAATACTACAAGAGATATAGACTTAGAGTTAATTGAGTTTGTATCTTTTGCTGAATATGAGTTAGATGTTCATATAGATTATCCCATTGTTTTTGGTGAGATAGAAGAAAACGTAGGTCAACAGGTTTTAGGTCAATGTAGATCTAGAGGTGGAGAACCTATTCACATATATATCAATGAAGATAGATGGGATAGACTGAGTTACAATCAAAAGCAAATATTAATACTACACGAAATAGGTCATTGTAGTTTCGATTTAGATCATGAACATAGTAATATCATAGACTTAGGTGAGACATTTACTTGTCCGCAATTCATAATGCAAGAACATGCATTCAATTGGAACATAGCTGATACTTGTTATGAGAATAACATGGACTTTTATATCGACCAAATTAGAAACATATAATAGGATATAATACATGAGAAATAGAAATACAGTAATGATCATGTTAGTGTTAACTTTGTTGGGACTAGGAGGATGTGCCTTCAATAAAACGCTAGGACAATTAGAGAAAATTAGTAACCAAATATCTATTATTGATGGAGTAGGTAGTAAATGAAATGCGACAAATGTGACAAGAAAACAGAAGAAGTTCATACAAAAAGTGAATATAATGATTTGACAATAACTGACGTTCAACGTGCTAATCAGAAGAAACACTTAGAAAACAAATGGTTATGCTCATCATGCTGGAATAAGACAGTAATTAAATACGACTTACCAGTATATGAGATTCATAATGAACAAGAGAAATAAAGTCTTTCTATTCGTAATATTATTCCAACTTATTGGAAATCTATATATAATTAAGAAATATACAACAGGTCAACGTAAATATCAACATGCAATTAATATGATAGAAATATTAGTATTCAATTTACAGAATGCATGGAGAGAAAATGGAAGACTTAAATATTGTATCGTTAATCCAACAGAGATCGAAAATTGCCAAGAGAGAAAGTCAATTACTAAAGGGAAGTAGAAATAATAGAGGAGATGGAACTATCTTCATTATGCTTCACCAACAAAGAATCAAACTAGACATTCTAATTCTAGACGAACTAAACAAAATTGAAGATAAAGATACTAGAGATAAACTAGCTAAATTATTAAACAACTCACCAGCATCGGTTTTAAAATTTTAAGGAGATCCCATGGAAATTAGCAACTTAGATTCGAAAAGAACAATTAAAGAGAAATTAGAGAGAATTCTAGAAAGTAAGAATTTTATGTTAGCATACGAAAGAGACGACGGAAGTCTAGGAACTCTATGTACTGCAAATATGACAGAGACTACATTCATGCTGAAAGTTTTAGAATACCTATACGTAACTTCTCCTATCGCAATGTCTTCTACTCATTTGGAAGATTAATGAGTGCTCATGACGTTGAACTATTAAAGTATCAGATACAAGCATTAACCTCTCCATCTAGAGAGACTGGAATGATTGCAGGTATTGGAACAGGAAAATCCTTCACTGCAGCTATGTTCACAATAAAGATGTGTTTCGAAAATCCTAAGTCCAAGGGCTTCATTGGAGCACCGACTTTCTCAGTATTAATGAATGCTACAGTATCGACACTAATATCAGTACTAGATACCTACTCAATTCCCTACACAGCCGTTCTAAGCGGTTCTAGTAAACATATTAAGATTAATGGGGTTAGGGTATACCTTTATTCCATGGACAACTACGAGATGATTAGGGGTATAGAAATAGGTTGGGGAATAGTGGATGAGGCGGCATTCTGTAAGCAAGAAGCTATCAAAGTCTTACAAGGTCGTTTGAGACATAAAGCTGGACCACATCAACTGCTATATATTAGTTCTCCTAATGGATATAATTGGATGTATGATATGTTTGGTGATTATCAAACTAAGAGAGCAGACAATAGATATAATCTAATTCAAGCTAAGACTAAAGATAATATATTCCTTCCTGATGGATATTACGAATCTCTAGTAGACTCGTATGGCGGAGAAGATTCTTCATTAGCCAAGCAGGAGCTTTTTGGTAAGTTTGTTAATATGTTCTCTGGAGCAATATATTGGGGTTTCAAAAGAGATCTAAATACTCAAGACGATTTAAAGCTAGATCCTAAGTACCCTGTATATGTCGGAATGGATTTCAACATAGACCAGATGAATGCTGTGCTAATGCAGAATATTGGCAAGAAGCTATATGTATGCGAGAGAATACAACTAACAGACACTGGTGCTAACACTTACGATATGGCTAAACACCTTGTGGATAATTATCAAGGTAAATACGATTTAAGGGTTATACCAGATAGCACTGGTAAGGCAAGAAAAACATCTAGCGTTTCATCTGCCTCAGATATTGAGATATTGAGACAGCAAGGACTTAAGGTCGAATTCACTAAGAATCCATTTATTAGAGATAGACAGAATAGTGTTAACATCCAATTCAAAGCTGGGTATCTAGTTATAAATTCTAAGTTGAAAGATCTTATTAAAGAGATTGAGACTCTAGCAGCGCGAGACAAAGAAGGTCAAATCTCCCATGCAGCTGTTGCAATGGGTTACGTTGTTTGGCATGTATCTCCAACTAAACGAATTTATAGAAGAAATACGCCTTCAGGTTCGATTCAACTTTAATTTAATATGATAGTTTATAGTGAGGAATTATGGAATTATTCGACAAAATACCTGAAATTATTAAGTTCATTAGCGATGAAGCTACTAGAATAGAGCGAGCTAAAAATAAATTAACAATATATGAAGGGGAATTATTGCCTTTCGTAGAGACTGCATTAAGGAACGAATTGAGTTCTTCTGCATTCGAGAGAGCTAGGAAACGAATAGCTCCTATCAACTTCTTACCTAAAGTTATCAATAAGTTATCCACATTATACAATGCTGGAATCACTAGAACATTGAAGACTGAGAATGATAGTAACAAGGACATCTTGGACTATTACGTAGAGTCTCTTAATGTTAATAACTCTGGAAGAATTAGTAATCAACAAACAAACTTGAACAAGTATTCTGCTTGGGAAATCTACATAAGTGGAGATAATACTCCTAAATTGAGAATATTACCAGCCCATCAATTCTTAGTATACTCTGACGATATAGAAGATCCTACACACCCAACTGTATTCATTAAGTTGTTAGGTTTCTTCAACAAAGATACTGGACTAATTGACGAAAATACTGAAAGAAGAATTACTAGAAATGTTGCAATATATAAATTATTTACTAATGATGAAATCTTAGTGGTTGATTCTGATGGCGAAATTAGATCGGAATTTATGCAACAAAATCCTGAAGGCGTGAATCCTTATGGAGTAATACCTTTCGTATATATTAGAAAATCAGATCATTCTCTTCTTCCTTATGAAGATACTTCTGATATTCCTATGATAACTTTAATTCCTTTACTACTTACAGATCTAAATTATGCCACTCAGTTTATGAGTCATAGTATTATATATGCGATCGATGCTGAACTAAATAATCCCAGTGGTAATCCTGATTCAATTTGGATGATTAAGTCTGATATCAATCCTGATGGAGAAACTACATCAAGTGCTAAGATCGGAACTATTAAACCTGAAGTTGATATTGATAAAGTTATAACATTAATTCAAACTCAACTAGCATTATGGTTAGACTCTAAAGACATTAAAGCTCAGTCTGTTGGTAGTTTAGAATCTTCTAACCTAGCATCTGGTATCTCGAAGATGATAGATGAAGGCGATACTACACAATCTATTAAGACACAAATGGAAGTATACAGAAAAGCGGAATATGAACTATTCGAAAAGTTAGGTATTATTCATAACGTATGGGTAGATCAAGGTCTACTTTCTGGAACAGAGATTAACAAAAGAGTCATCGACACATTAGAAGTAAATACCTCTTTCGAAGAACCAGCAGTAATTGTTAATGAGAAAGAAAGATTAGAAACTATAATGATTAAAGAAGAAGCTGGATATACTTCTCATAAGAGAGCTATCATGGAAGCTAATCCAGATCTTGATACATCAGAGTTAGATCAGTTAAATGAAGAGATAGAAGAAGAAGGAAATATGAATAGAACCTTCACTCTATTGTCTGATGAAGATGAGGAAGAGTCTAACACTGAAGTAAATACTGGTGAAGCAGTAGATCAAGAAACTTTAAAAGAATTAAGTTTAAATGGAGCACAAGTTACTGCATTAATTAAGGTTGTTGAAGAGTTTAAAAGAGGAACTCTAGACAGAGAAGGTGCTATAGCATTAATAACTACAGCATTTCCAATTGAGGAAACTAAAGCTAACGATATATTAGGAGAAGATAATGGACTTATTACCGAAGAAGAAGAAACGAACTTACAAGAAGAAAACTAAGAAGACTGAAGAGACTCTAATAATTGAGACTCCGAAGAAACCTGAGTTACCTGAGACTCCACCGCATAAAGGAAAAGATCCTGTGGCTTGGAAGAATTGGTATAAGCAAACTATTAAAAACATGATTAATGATGATGTATCTTTAGATGATATCGCTAAGAAATTAAACATCAAATTAACTAGTGTAAACTATTTCTTAAAGTAATGGAAGAGCAAGATAAGCAAGAATTGATCAGTGAGTTATTAATCCACTGCGCAATGTTAAATGTTGGGGCTTCTCCTGAAGAGATCTACTTAAAACTAGAAGAGATGTTGGCGGAATAATGGCGGAAAATCAACAAACATTTACTTTCTCAGTTCCTCTAGACTTAGATCAAGTTGACAGAGAAGAGATAGGAGAGATGGTTGTAGAGTTTATCGGCAATAGAACTCGTAAGGGTAAAGATGTTAACAACCGAAACTTTGCTAAGTACTCGGAATCATACCAAGATTCTAAGGATTTCTCAATAGCTAACAAATCTAGCACTGTCAATCTCACTCAAACTGGGGACATGCTGACCGATATAGAGGTTCTTCAGACTGGAATTACTGGATTCATCACTATTGGATTCCAACCTAATACTGACGAGAATGATAGAGC
This sequence comes from Akkermansiaceae bacterium, assembly GCA_023300205.1. GTDB lineage: Bacteria > Verrucomicrobiota > Verrucomicrobiia > Verrucomicrobiales > Akkermansiaceae > Rubritalea. The sequence goes on from JALZVD010000065.1 coordinate 6,190, forward strand.
TGCATGGCAAAGAAACAATACTAGACCTAATTTCCCTAAGAGGGATTTTCTAGGTATATCACAAAAGGATTTAGATAAGATTGTTAGAATATATAGAGCTAAAGTTCCTGAAACTAGACAAGCAGATAGAGCTACTAGATCAGCAGCGAATGCTATATTAAACTCTTTTATCAATAATTTATTCAATGGCTAAACTTAAAGATTTCAATAACATACTAAAGTCACAATTAGATGACGTTGCTAACGAGATTAAATCATCTAGATTTATGCGACAATTAGGCGAACAGATACTAAGTGACGTAGTCACTAGAGTTAGACTAGGATACGGGGTATCTAGAGATGGAGCAGGTAAGTCTAAATTCAAGTCATTATCTAAGTCGTATATTCAACAAAGACGAAATAAACTAGGATTCTTCACTAGACCAGATGGAACAGTCGTTCCTATTAGCACCGATAGCGGTAAGGTATCTGCCAATCAACTCAAGAAGAATAGAACATATCTCAAGAGAAACTCAATAAAATTAGCATCTAGCACCTCCCCAGCTAAGTCTAACCTGACTCAAACTGGCGAAATGATTAGATCTATGAAGGTTAACGTTAAGACGGGGAAGATTAAGATAGTCCTGGGAACAGCAGAAAATAAGAAAAAAGCTGAATATGTATCCAAAGTTAGACCATTTATGCACCTATCTAGGCAGGAGCTAAAAAGAGCTAGATTACTAGTTCAGTCTAGATTGAGGATAATTCTTAAGAGTAAGATAAACTTTTAATATGATTATATATACGGAGATCTGTGGTCTCTTTTAACCTTTAATCCCTGTGGGAGGAATTATGTCTGAAAATGCGAACAATGAAACTTTAAATGAGTCAGTGACGAATGAGAAGAAAGATTTAACACTAGAGCAAAAAGTTGAAAACTTTAAGCTTGAAACTAAGGGTGAAGACTCTGCTTCTGAAGCTGAACTTGAGAAAGTTCTAAAGAAGAAGAACGAATTACTTAACGAGAAGAAGAAGGCACAGATGCAAAACAAACAATTAATGGACGAATTGACTAATTTGCGAACTGCTATGGCTAGACAGGAACAAGAAAAGCTTGAACAAAATCAAGAGTATAAAACCCTTTGGGAGCGTACTGCTGATGAGTTAAAGAAGGAAAAGGAAGACCGATTAAGTCTAGAAAGAAATATCGTTAAGAATCAGAAGAGAAAATCATTTGATAGAGAGTTAGGTAAATCATTAAGCAAAGAAAGATATTACGACTTTGTAAACTTTGATGACATCATCGTAGAAGCTGACGGAACAGTTAACAGTGATTCAGTTAGGTATGCAGTTAATTTATTTAGAGAGAACTATAGGGAATTAGTTCCTCAAACTAACGCACCTAGGGTAGGAAGTGAAGCACCTAGTAATACAGGAGTTATTAAAACTACAAGAGGCGTAAACGAGTTAAACAGAGCAGACCGCTCAAATTTAAAAAGAAGACTATTAACAAAATCTTAAAACCATAAGGAGAATAAAATGGCATTAGATTCAGCTGGAGTTTCGGACATTTCAATGGAAGAAATCCTATTTAACGACGTTCAAGAGTACCTAGTAGAAGAGGCAGTGATCATTGGTACAATCACTAATTTAACAAACAGAGTAAAGAAAGGAATGAAGTCAATCAAAGTTCCTAGATTTTCTGGTCTTACAGTTTCGGCTGTTAAGCAAGACGGTACTTGTGCTGTTGCTGGCGGAATGACTGCTGATCAAGATACTCTAAATCTTAACATTTTCAATGAAGTTCCTGAGTACATCTATGAGTGTGCTGACCTTGAAAGTGCTGTAGATCTTAAGCAACAATTTCTTGATGCAGCTCCTAGAGTTCTTGCTAATCAAATTGAAGCTGACATTTACGCTGAGCTTAAAGGTGGAGTTTCTGCTGCTACTCCAGATCATATCATTCAGATGAATGAAGCAGATCTTAACGGTACAGCTAACAGTGCACCTTCTCTTAAAGATATCCAGAATGCTGGTCTTCTTTTAGACAAGAAAAAAGTTCCTAAGACTGACAGATACCTTTTAGTATCTCCAGATGTTAGAGTTCACCTTCTTTGTAAAGCTGAAATCCAAGACGCTTCTAAGTCTGGTTCAAACAACGCTTTAGTAAACGGAGAATTCGCAAGACTTTTCGGTTTCACAATGATCGAAAGCTGTAACGTTCCTGCTGATGAGACTATTGCTTATCACAGAACTGCAGTTGCTTTTGCTATGCATAATCAAGTTGAGTTCATCGAAGAGCAAGACAGAGCATGTGGAAGAGAGTTCATTTCTGTAAGAACTAAGTACGGTGTTAAGCACTTAGACGCTGGTTGTAGAGCAGTTCTTTTAAATTCTACTGGAGCTTAATTTTAAGTTCAAATTTCACTAATATGGGAGGGGCAATTCGCCTCTCTCTTTTTTGCCTTAAGGAGAATAAATGGCGCAAAATGGAAACATTCAAGCAAATAAATTTGTTTCTCCAAAGTTCCTAAAGGCTAAGACTCCCGAGAAATTAGAAGAGATGATGTTAACAAATAACATCAGAGACAATAAAGTCTATAACTATAGTATTATGGTTAAAGGTCAATTCTTCTATGCCTGGTATGATTATGATCATAAAGGTAAAGTTAGACTTAAAATAAGAGGCGAGAAATAATGCCTATACCAAGAAATCCAATATCATGCAATACCATAGATAATGAAGGTAACAAGTTTACAGTCAACTCTAAAGGTTATGTTGCGATAAGAACTGTTACAGAGTTATGCGGCGATGCTGCAGGATTCTGGAACATATTTAAAGATAAATTGTCTTGTTTACCTTACGATTCTGTTTTAGAAGAAGTAAGAGACAATTACAGATATATATTCCTGATAGATAGTAATACTAATACGGCAGTAGGTGGGTTCAAGATAACTAATACCTCGCCATATACAGGAGGTCTGATACAGTTAGGTACTGATATTACTACAAACCTAACTACTAACACTGTGGAAATAATAGAAGATTCTAGCGAAGTGTTGTTTGGTGGTAACGGAGTTTTACTATCTCCGAGCTTTAATACTAAACCTGAAGTAATTGACTGCATACAAACGTATACAGTTCGCAATATAGACATAACACAACTAAACACTATCTCAAGTTTTACAATTTCGAATGATGTTAAGAAATTTACTTTGAGACATAGAGATGGTGGGAAAATAGAATTCTCCTATGAAGCCACATTGACTGAGTATTTTACAATACGAAAAGGTATGAATTTCGGGGAAACCGATCTGTGCCTGACATCACAAACTGTCTATTTTCGTTCAAACAAATTGGGCGTTATAGAATTAATAGAATGGCTTTAACATAAAGGAGATTACATGTTAGCAAAAGAACAATTAATTTTTGATCCAACTGGTGCAAACACTGATGAGTGTGACACAGTAGGTTCTTACTTACTAGGTGCTGGTGGTAGTGTTGTAACTACTACAGATTTAGGTGGTGGAGTAGAAGCTCTAGACGTAAACGTAGCTGGTGGAACTCTTAGCGTAGACTTAGATTTCGCTACAGATCAGGTAGATGTTACAGGATCTACAGTAGGGTTAGATGCTACTGCATTAGCTGCATTAGAGAATATTACTATTGATGGCGGAGTTATAGCACTTGATGCTGCAACACTAGCTGCATTAGAAAACATCACAATAGATGGTGGACAAGTTGAACTAGGTGCTGCTTCTTTAGCTGCTCTTGAGAACATCACTATCGACGCTGGTACTATTACTCTAGATGCTGCTACGTTACTAGCATTGGAGAGTACTACTTCAATAATCGAAGACGCTAACGGAGATGCACTAGATATTAATGCTGATGGTAGTATTAACGTAAATCTTGCTGGTGGTGGTAAACTAGATGTAGTTGCTACTAACAATCAATGTGCTCATGGTGCTGTAGCTATCACTGATATTGCTGCTCCACTAGTAACTACTGCATTAACTGGTAGAACTAGAATCCATATTCAAAACCGTGGTGCAAGAGGTATCTATATAGGATGTGACAATACTGTTACAACTACTGACGGAACGTTTATCCCTAAGGGAGCTAGTGCTTCTTTTGACTTCTCTGATGCTGTGAATCTTCACGCTATCACTGATACAGGTGGGAATGCTGACGTAAGAATTATAGAATTCGCTTGCGTTTAATATGATTAACTAATTAAAGGGGATACAATGACTGAGTTAGAAAAAGTTGAATATTTATTAAAAATGCTGAATGATCAAACATTCGACATGGATATTAAAGATGCGTTCAAATTGACTCAGTCGTATTCCTGGTTATTTAGCATCGCTGCTAAGTTGAAACAAGTAGAAGAGAGTAAATAATGATACAAGATGATAATCCACAAATTAAAGTAAAAACTGTAGATTACATTGATCGACAGGTAGATAATTCCATAGTTTGTTTTATACGTAATTATGTATATGACGAATGTGGAGACTATGAGAGATTCTTCGACATCAATCTAGATGGAACTCCATACATAGTTACTGGAACAATCGAGAAGGCAGATTCTGGTAATATAACTAACAACATATTAGACGTTACTGCATTGGAAACTATCACACAAATAGTAGACAATAATGACGGGACTTTCACATATACTAACGAATCGGGAACTCCAGTAACAGTAACTGCTGGAGCGCAATCAATTATCACTAATACCGTAACTGGTAACAGGATAGCGACGCATGATGATGGGACTTCAAATACAATAGATATAAATGAAACAATAACTAGCTTGACAATAGTTGGTAATATATTAAACTTCACTGATGAATCGGGAACAGTTACTCCAATCGATCTGTCAGTATACATAGATGACACAAATTTAGCAAGACTTGTTGCAGGAAGTGTAGACGCTGCAGGAATAGCGACGTTTACTAGGGACGATACTACAACTTTTACTGTAGACTTTAGCACCTTGTTTGATGATACAAATTTAGCTAGGATTACTTCGGGTTCTGTAGTAGGAACTAACTTAGTTTTAAATAGAGATGACACTACGTCAATAACGATAGATATCAACTCATTAATAAACCACACACATTTAATTGCAGATATACTAGACGCTTCGACAGTAGCTGCAACAAACGATTATAATGATTTAGATAACTTACCTACTATCCCAACCGCAGCGGTTGACTCTGTTAACGGTCTAACTGGAGTGGTGGTTCTAACTCCTACAGACTTAGGGTTAGGAAATGTAGACAATACAAGCGATGCTAATAAGCCAGTATCGATAGCTCAACAAACTGAGATTGATACTAAGGCGGATATAAATCATACGCATTTAGAAGCCGACATAACAGACTTAGATAAGTACACACAAGCAGAAATAGATGCTCAACAATTATTACAAGACAATAGATTAGATGCTCTAGAGAATGGAACATGTGAAGTTGTTGTTATAAGTAGAGCAGCACTTATTCTACAAAGAAATGCAGGAACTTTGAATACATGCGCAACATATAAGGTTGCAGTTACACAAGTCACTGGAACGGGTAGTGTATATATTAGAGCATTAGACGTTGATGTTTTAGACTCTAATATTAGTTGGGAAGAAGCCACACTAACTAACGGTACAGCGTGGGCGGCATATTACGATATTGATGCTAACGAGTTCAGTATGTTGCACGATCCAGTATTAAATAATACTGTATACGGAGAAGCTGCCATAGCTGCATTTCCTTGGGGTAACACTAGTTTAAATGATAACTATATAAATACTGCGACATTCAATTACACTGCAGGTATTTTCAATAACAATAGAATAGAGTCACTAGCAGTTGTTAATGTTAACGGCGGTAATGTATTGAGAAATACTTTCGAAGGATTAAGTTTAACCACAATCAATTCTGGAGATTTTAAAAATAACAAAATCCAAGGAGACGCAACAGTAACTTCTGATTCCACACTAGATGTCGATTATAACGACTTTAGAAACTTCTCAACAACAACTATTTCTGGTGCTTCTAATGTAGATTATAATGACTTTAGAACTGGAGCAGATACAATAATCACTGACGGAACTGTATCATATGGTATAGTAGGAGCGAATAGTAATTATACTCACAATGGAGGAATTCATTCAGAGTTCGTTGTGGACGGAGATTGTAATGTCACCATGTCATCTGGAAATAACTTTGAAAACTATTTCGGTCAATCAGCTACTTTCACTCAAGTAGGTACGGGATTTGTTAGATACAGTTCTTTTACAGGCAATTTAGCATGGGTTAATGGGGATGTCGATCTATCTAGCGTCACATCGCACTTAGGAAATATCAATACTACTGGATCTACTGGAACTATATCGAATACTTCTTTTGATAGACCATCAGCTGCTGGATTACAAAATATCCCAGACTTAACTATATCTAATTCGTCTTTCGATAGTTTATCAACATTAATATGTACCGATGCCGATTTGATCGATATTACAGATTTTTCTATGTCTTCCGAATCTAGAGTTTTAGTATCTGCTGGAACAAGACTAGTATCGACTAGAACTAACTTAGACTCTTACGGATACATACAAGTATTACAAGGATCTTTAAGTGCGAATCAATGTAGCATAACTTCAGCTGGTTACCTACAACAAAATTCTACTGGATCAAATACGGTATTTAGAACTACAGTTTCAGATTTAAGTTTTATAAGATTTAGAGATACTGCCACGGGAAACAGAGTATATTACACAGCTTGTACTGGAGGTTCATACTGTGATATATACGGAACTAGTTCCAATAATTATATATACTATTCCCAAACTTTAGGTAGAGGTCAAATATTAATAAACAATTCTACTGCAGGAAGAATATACTATTGTACAGCAGACTCTTTAGGTAAAATCACCTCTACTAGTAATGCGTCATCCCATTTAATATATCAAAGTAACGCTTCATCAAATGGAACACTCAGTATGATAAACAGTGGAGGATCTAGAATTTTCTCTTGCGATGCGAATTCCCAAGCCATACTAAGGTTGCAAAACTCTAGTGGAAATTTATACTATAGTTCAGTAACTGCATACTACTATTTATATGTAACGTTAACTGCAGCAGTTACTAGAAGTGCTTTACACGCATACGGAAGAAGAACTTATACGGTAACAGATCCACCAAATGGAACATTTACTCAAAACTTTTAAGGAATATGATGATATACTGGATAACTAATGTAAATGATATACTAACTTTAGGGGCATCAGAAGAAGCCCCAATTAACTCGGAAACTTTCGATAATGAAATTGATCAAGAGTTAAGATATGATGAGCTACTTAATGAGATAGAATCGACTAAAGCTGAAATTGAGAATATCCAAAAAGTATCATACGATCATATACCATTAAGGATATTTAAAGCCGTAGAGAAATATGTTAATCCACTTACTACAGATTTCACAATATTGGGGTTCAAAAAAACCTCACCATCTTACGATAGGGGTAGGAAGATAGTAGCTAAATATGTATGCCTAGATACTGGTCAAGTTGTGGTAGAGAAGCTATTTAACGATATAAGAAACTCTGATGGAATATTGACAGCGTTGCAAGTAACTTTCAATTGGTATTCAGAAGACGATACTATAGGATTAACTAAAACTGAGGTAGTAAAAAGTTTTAATAGATATGAAGCAGAAACTTACGAAAGAAAAATACGATATAGACAATTTGACTACTTGAGAGCTTCGGTTAAGGGAACGCCTAACGAACCATACATAAATATACTAATGAATCACTACAGCAGTTTAATATCTAACTATGAAAACTCTGGAAACCTAGCATTGGATGCTGCTATGTTAAGTGAAACTGATCCAACAATACTAGCAATACTATCTGCTCCAGGAGCAAGAAATGATGGACTAGGATACACAACTGTACTCAAAGCAATTAGATATCAAATTGGAACAATAGGATTAAGTGAATTATGAAAAAAGAAAGAAAAGACTACTGTGGACCATTCTGGATGCCTAGCTTTATGCGGAAATGGGCTAGTTCTAAGTTTAACGCAAGCTGTAAAATCCACGATATGGACTACGATTCTAACGGTAAGTTCACAAGAAAAGAAGCAGATACTAGATTCTTATATCATATGTTGAAGCAGGCTGATGGATCTGTATTTTGGGTATTAATGTCTGGATGGTATTATACTTGGGTTCGTATGGGAGGATGGATTAGCTGGAAGAAGGCTAAGAAAGACGCTAATAAGAAATAAATATGATTATACATAAGGAAGTGTTATGGACAAATTAGACTTAATTCATGAAGCAATTAAGGGTACTAGAGAGGATATCAAAGAAGTGTCTCAACGTACTAGAATTATTGAGACAGAAACTCAAAAGAACACAATCAATCTTGAAGAGCATATGAGAAGAACAGCTGCTAACGAGAATAGAATTAAAATAATGGAAAAGAAGTTTAGCATGTCTTGGCTTTTAAAAAACGTAGCAATTACAGTAGGTTCGATAACTACAATAGTTGCAGCGACTGCTAAATTATTGGGGTATGTATGAGTAAAGAGAAATTATGCGTAGTATTTAATGGTGCTGACTATTCTTTACCTATGTCAGATCTAATTAAACGACCTTCAACTATAACACTAGATAACACCAACTACCTTTATGTTGGATTTAAGAAACCTTTAAATAAATTCTACTTTAATTTAAGTAACTTAGCACCTGTCGCTAATACAATCTTAACTGTAGAAGAGAATGATGGAACTAACTGGAATCCAGTAACTAATTTAGAAGATAATACATATAACTTCAGTGAATCTGGGTACTTATGTTGGGATAAATACTCATGTAATACTAAATGTGTTAAGAGTACAATATCTGGTATGGAGAAATACTGGTATAGAATTCAACTTAGTGAGTCTCAAACTATCGAATTTATGGGAACTGGAGTATTATTCAGTCAAGATAGTGATGTTTATATTGAGTATCCTATACTAGACAATGCTAAATACAAAGTAGCAGTTAGTGGAAATCAAGATAATTACACCAACATCCACGTTCAAGTTAGAGATTATATCTTAAGCGATATTAGAAGTATAGGAATTAATAAATATACTAAAGATAATCCAGCTAACTGTGATTATTTCAAGCAAATAACTGAGTTCGATTTATTCGACTTAGAAGAAATTAAATTCGCCGCTAGGATGTTAGCATTGGCTAATATATATTATAAGTTATCTGACTCTCCTGACGATAGATGGCAAATAGATGCTGATCGATATAAAGCTGAATACTTAAGAGCTTTTAACGTGGCATTCCTTAGCATCGATAAGAATGATGATGGTAAACAAGATACTTGTGAGCAGCCGACATTCACTACTAATTTAAGGATTAAAAGATAATGAGTAACGTTAGGGAATTAGTAGACGCATTAAAGACTGTTACTGGTACATTCTTAACTGATTTCCAAGAGTTAGATCATGTATATGATGTAGAAAAGAACCATGCACTAGAGACCACTAAAGGTTGGGGAGTAATAGCTGAAGACATTTCTTTAGTTAGTGGAGAGACTTGTCATAATACTTATGATCAAACATTTCAAGTTTTACTAACAGATTATTACGTCACTAGCACCGACGGAGATAAATGTAAGCAAGATGCAATAATAGAATTACTATGTAAAGGACAAGAGGTATATGACGAATATGTTAGAACCAAAGTCTATTTAAAGCACATAATAATTATAATAAATGATATGAATATATCTATTGAAGAGTTAGATGATCACAAAAGCGTAGTAGCTAGAGTGACTTTTAATATTAAATATAGAAACATGATTAAACGTATTTAAATAACTGGGAGGTTTATTTTGGGTTTTTCAATTAAGAACAACATTAAGGTAGCAGTTGCTAAAGAAACTGTTGAAGGTGTCTACCAAGCACCAACTGACGCTGAATTTATCACTTCATTAGAAGATGGTCTAGAGATCAGTGGAACAAAAGAAGCTTTGGATAGAAATATCTTAGGTTTAGGACTCACTAAGGCACAACCAAGAACTGCTAACAGAAGCGTTTCTGGTTCAATTCCTGTTGAGTACAAAGCATCAGACGTAGAAGGTGGAGCACCTGAATACGGAGTTCTAATGGAGTCTGCTCTTGGTGGATTAAGAACTAATGCTACAGCAATCACAACAACTACAGGTCATACAGATACTGTACTTAATATTGATGATGCTGACATCGCTAGTTTAAATATTGGTGATATAATTTTAATTAAAGAAGCTGGAGCATTTCACTTGTCTCCAATCACTGCTGTAGATACTACTTTCGGAGCTGCTAATGTAACTCTTTTAGTTGGGAATCCTGGAGCAGTTAGTTTTACTGACGCGGTTGAAGTAGCTCAATTTACTACTTATTTTACTGCTGATAGTGGACATCCAACATTCTCAATTACTAAGTACATTGAGGATAACATTAAGACTATCGGAACTGGAGCTAGAGTTAACGCACTATCTTTAGAATCATTCACAGCAAATCAAACTGCTGCATGGACTTTCGGATTTGAAGGATTAGACTTTGAAACTTCAGTTGAAGCATTGACTAATACTCCGATTTACGATTCTTCTTTACCACCAATCATTGCTGGAGCTTGTATTTACAAGAATGGTATCGAGTTACCTGTTTCTGAATTGACATTAAGTGTTGAGAATACTATCGGAACTATCACTTCAACTTGTGCTAAGTCTGGTAAATTGGCTTCTAGAATTTCTGAAAGAACTGTTTCAGGAACAATGAGTCCTTATATTTCTTGTGACGATATAGATATCCAGCAAGAATTTGAGAATGATGATCTATATAGTGTTTTCGGATTTGCTTATAATCCAACTATGGTTGATGGTGAGTATCACCAAATTGTAGCATTTTATATACCGAATGCTAACACTACTGAGTTATCTGAGGGCGATCTTGATGGAGTTTTACAACATAACATCACATTCACAGCTTCTGGAGGAACTGCAGGAACTGATACTCAATTATTTATAACATACATTTAATATGATATAATATTCAAGGATTTCATAATGGAATCCTTGTTCTACTTAAGGAGTATGAAATGTCAGTAGTTTATAGGTTAAAGGATAGGGTTAAAGTTAAGATCGACGATATCGAAATTAAGGTTTCTCCCCTAGCATATTCCCAAAAAATCGAAATTCAAGAAAAGATGACGTTAGCAGTTAAAGAAAGCAATATGCGTTATGCCATGGAAGGTACTATATTAGCAATAAAGTACGCACTAAAAGGTGTATCAGGATTAACTAATGCTGATGGAACTAGCTATGAATTAGAATTTGATGAAGGAACTTTATCAGATGAAACTATAGACGATTTACTTAATTTAAAGTATTCCCAGAAATTGTCAGCCGTTTGTGCGTCATTACTCTCTGGGGTAGGAAACGATGTTATAGATCCAGGAACTGGAGAAAAGATGGAAGGTATTTCATTTGAGGTAAGTTCCGAAAAAAAGTAATGCAAGGGGATTGGATA
>JALZVD010000066.1 GCA_023300205.1 Akkermansiaceae bacterium
CCGAAATTGGAGTCAGCACCAAGAGTGCTGCCAAATAAATTAGTCGATACACTTCTTTCATTAGGTGTTGTTCCTGAAGAGGTGCTCCCATTTGGGAGGACATACAAAATACCGGAACTTGTATCGAATATTCCAGCGAATTCATCTCCAAGTGCTGTTGAGTTGAATGAGCCGAAGCCGCTGATGATTTCTGATGCGTTGTTAATTAAAGGGAACGCAGTGAGGCCAGATAGAACGACAGTGCTATCCAGATCAAATGTAAGCGTTGAAGTTGGTCCTAGATCAACGATGCCGCCGTTGGCATTTACAGTGAGATCAAGTAGTCCGTCAGACACGGCAGTTGTTTCAATAGAGCCGCCAGTGAGAGAGGTGACACTTAGTTCACCTACTCCTTGGAGAGAGCCTCTGCCTGTTCCAACATAGTCACCTACAGATAGATCTCCGTTAATGATAAGGTCGCCTGAGTTGATTACTGATGGTGTTGCAGTGAGAAGATCTCCATTAGTTGTGAGGCTTGCTCCGTCTTGGATGACTACGGCGTCGGCAGCACTTGCTGCACCGAGATCGATGTTACCAGCGAGCAGGTTGAGCGTTCCGCTACCAGTCTCAGAAAGTAATAGAGCATTGTTACTTAAATTGTAGCTCGCGGCTGTGAGGATGCTATCACCTTGGAGCGTTCCTCCATTTGAAGTGTATGTAGCAATGGTATTATCTCCGTTTAGAGTAAATGTGCCACCATTGTTGATTTCGATGTTGTTGCCGAGTGTGTTCGCATCACTTTCTAGGGTAGCTGCGGTCTCGATATCAATATCAGACGAAATGAGACCAGTGTTAACCACTGTACCATTACCATCAATAATGAGAGATCCTGTACCGAATACTGAGGTGTTCAATGTGGCGATATCTCCAGCATTTGTAACTGTCAATGTAGAATCAAATTCCGTCACGTCAATTGCGCCTCCATTAAGAGAGAAGCCTGTAGAATTGAAAATAGTCTCAAATGGGTTTACTGTGCCATCAATAGTGACGGCTGAGCCAGTGCCCTGAAAGTGAACTGCTGCTCTGGAGACGAATTCAGAGTTTATATCTCCATTCTCAATCGTCCAGTTATTGTTAGCGGCATTCCATGTGCCAGCACCAGAATCGATCGTTCCATTAGCCGTTGTTGCTGAGCCATCCCAAAATAGCTCTCTGCCTAGTTCGTAATTCACGATATATCCAATATCATATAAAGTACCAAGATCGAAGTCTGCGACGTATCCACTACCTGTAAGGAAAGGAGTAAGAAGTTCATCTTCTAGTGATTCACCAAAATAGGAGACCTCTGGATTAGTGATGAAAATAGATCCATCTTCATCAAAATGAGCATCATCCGAACCAGGTAAGCCATTGTTTGCAAAGATTGGTATGAATGTGGCATCAGGATCTACATCTCTCTGATAAGCAGCTAGTCCCGCTTCTCCGGTGTATTCACCAGTGCCATCTACGTACACGTTATTTACATTCCATAAAGTTCCTATTCCTAAAACGTGTCCAACCTCATGCTCAACGACTAGATCAAAATCATTCGCTGAAAGGACAGCAATATCTGCTATGTCAAAGCGAACTGTCCCAGTTTCAACTACAGTAAATGCTCCAGTCTGGACGCTACTTTGAGGTCCAGCAAATCCGAGAGTTCCACCTACTCCATCCACATCTATTGCTGCAATATCGATGGAGATTGAGGTCGGAGCATTTGTATCATCTCTGTAGTCAATGAGGCGCTCTTCCCAACGGTTTACCAGTTCTACGATTCTATCAGCTTCCGCGATAGTGTAGCCTGAGCCGTTTACGCCGTCATTACCGACGTCTACAAAATCAAGATCGATGATAACTTGGGCTGATGATATATTGCATAAGCAAAGGCCGAATGACAGAGTTGATAGCACACTTTTAATTTTCATATCTATAATTAAAATCATAGAATGTCTTAATTCTGTCAATGGTAAAAAAAGCACGGTGTAAAGTGAGCTAATGAATCGACAAACTTGTGCGCAATATTAAAGCATCTAAGTTAGAATCTATCGCTTGTATTGGTAGGACTATTTTTGTAGAGTAGGGGAAGTAAATTTTATCGAACTTAATTAAATGCTAGTTAATGATCGTAGCCAAATGTTAGTAAGCAATTGTTAGTAAGCAATTGTTAGTAGGAAGTAATTTTTGGATCGGAGAATATTTCAGCTGGAGTAGTCAAACGATTGCTGGAGTTATTTAAGTGACATGTTAAGGAGGGTTTTTGCGGCGTCAATTTTTGAATTGTTGATGACTAGGCGTAGTTTGTCTGATTCGATTCGATTAGTAATGGTGTTGGCTATTGTTGCTTCAATTTGGTTTGAAGCTTTGGTCACTCTACCTTTGCGGCAGGTGAGATACATGACGATCATGGAGATGACGCCTGCTGGTATCATGGAGAGCATGAAACTGGTGAACCAGAGTGATGCTGGTGGGGTCGGGTAATCCTGCCATCCTTCTGAGAATGATTTAGCGGTAGCGCTGAGTGAACTGAAATATTCGGTATATAGAGCGATGGCTGGGCCGAGGAGCATTGTCCAGAATATGAGGAATGCAAGGATGCCTCCGAGCCATAGAATAAGGCTGGAGATGCGGCGTTTCTGGATCACTTCAGAGATGATTTCTTGAGCTTCTATTTCTAATCCTGTTAGGCCTTGAAGTTCGATTGTATTTGATTTGTCATTTAGATTATTTTCCTCTGATGGATGACTGTCCGTGATGACCAGCGCTGTGAGGGCGTGGGAGAAGTTTTTGATATCTTCTCTGTAGGCGTCATTGATGAGTGAGTTGAGTCTTTGTCTGGATTGATCACGGAGTGTTTGTTCAAAGTTTTTGGTTTTGCTCCATGATTTCACTGAGTGGAATGCGGTCATGATTAGTGAGGGGACGCTTCCTAATGTGGTGAAGATGAGCCTGTCCCATGCTCCATGGGTGAGGCCCAGAACTCCGATGAGTGAACGGTATGGGAAGAGGAGTGCTGGGGTGCGCTCGATGGCATCTGCACGGAATCTAGAGCGGATGCCGATGTGTAGCTGAGCGGTATCGCCAATGACTTCTTTCTGTATGATTTTAGGGAGTGAGGCTGAGAGATGGTCTAGTTTTTCTACAGGAGTACCGATTCGCTTCCGGAAGTCTGTTAGAGTGTTAGCAAGTTGAGATCTGGTAAGTTGAATTCGCTGTTGCAGCTGGCTTTCGCGGTGCTTGGCTAGTGTGGCAGGATCTGCGATGAGAGGGGTTAGGGAGGAAGAGATGAGTTGGCGGGTGAGGGTGCGAGCTTCTGCTTCTCCAGCGATGCCTGCATCTGGGATGAAAATAGGGGGGAGTATGTTAGCGGAGGGTGCGTGTGAATTCCAGTTTTGTATTTCTGTTAGGCAATCATTTCTTACTGTGTCACTTGGAGTTAGTGTTTCATCT
>JALZVD010000067.1 GCA_023300205.1 Akkermansiaceae bacterium
CGGTATTCATTCGCTTGGTCAACCATGTCAGCAGGGATATCCTGGATTTCATAGTTTTCAGGAAGACCTGAGTCATCCCATACCCATGCTTTCATGGTGAGGAGGTCAACGACACCTTTGAGGTCGTTTTCAGCTCCGATAGGGAGGACCATGATGAGTGGCTTGGCAGCGAGGATGGTCTTGATCTGGTCAACGACTCCGAGGAAGCTAGCTCCGACACGGTCCATTTTGTTGATGAAGATTACACGAGCAACTTTAGATTCGTTAGCGTAACGCCAGTTAGTCTCTGACTGAGGCTCAACACCTCCAGAAGCACAGAATACTCCTACACCACCGTCGAGAACCTTGAGTGAACGGTAAACTTCAACAGTGAAGTCAACGTGTCCAGGAGTATCGATGATGTTGAAACGGTGGCCGTCCCAGAAGCATGATGTTGCAGCAGACTGGATGGTGATTCCACGTTCTTGCTCTTGCTCCATGAAGTCAGTAGTGGCTTCACCGTCGTGAACTTCACCTGTTTTATGCACCTTACCGGTGAGTTTGAGGATACGCTCTGTGGTAGTAGTCTTTCCCGCGTCAACGTGGGCGAAGATTCCGATGTTTCTGTATTTGCTGAGATCAGACATAATAGTTTGCTTTGGTGTTTGAGGTCTAAAAGATTTCTAATCGACTTAGACGTAAAATGATGCGGGTCAATACTAGGGAAATTGACATTTGGCAATGCTTCTATTTACTTTTTTCTGGATTGTTGGATATTGGTGCTTTTATTGCTCAATTTTACGTTTGTGATGAATTCTGGGGGATTTGAGTTGTGGTGAGTGGAACAGGGAGTTAGTTAGTAATGAATGAAATCACAATTTAAATTGTCTGGTGTGCTTACAGTATTGTTTACGGTGGGTTTATGTGGATGGAGTCAGGGAGATCCGAAAGGGCTGAGTGATGCTGACAGGAAAGAGCTTATGGAGAAGTTAGAGGAAATTAGAGAGGCTGCTGAGAGGTCATCTAAAGATAGATTTGGGGCAGCGCTGGTGGCGTTTAGGGATGCAGTGAAGAGTGATTCAGCAGCGCATGATCTGTATTTAAAATGTGTAGAAAAGGTAGATTTTGTTGATGAGAAGAAGGGTTCTCAAGAATTTAGGGAATGGAAGCGAAAGCATAAGGAGAAGAAGGATACGGTGGCATTTCGCCGAGCTTTAAGGCATCAGTTGAATTGGTTGTTGCTAAGTATAGAGGCTTGTGTGAAGCCGGAAGAAATAGATTCATTTGGGGTGAAGGCGCTGGAGAAGATGGGAGCCATTATGGATGATCACGATGTTTTGAAGCCTCAACAGGGGTTATTGAAGAAGAATGTCCTGAGTTCAGTATATGCTAAGGCGTATGATATCAATGGGCTGGAAGCTAAGGGCTGGCCTTTGTCACCTTTGGATGTGGGGAAGATTTATGATAAGGTGGTGATGCCACCACTTAGGAATGCAGCATCTGTGAGTAGGTTGCGCTTAGCTTGGAAGAAGCGAATCGATCATGAGGGGATGACTTTGAAAAACTGGTCTGATTTACCTGACTCTAATCGAGTGGGGATGAAGAAGGATTTGTTACCACCAGAGTTTGAAAAATGGAAGGAGGATGGCTATGTACAGTTACAGTGGGATATGGAGATGGATTGTTATGAGTCAGGGGATGAGGTGGATTCTGCTTCAAATATGCTGATTTTACTTACTAAATACATCAAGCATAAGAAGTCGCTAGAGTGGACGGAGGATTTCCAGGGGCTGATGTCTTCAGGGATGAAGGTTGAGCAGCTTGAGGAGAGTTCAGTTGGAGGTGAGTAGATTTTAGGATTGGGGTTGCGTATGTGAATGGGTAGGTGTAGGTATTTGGGAGTATGAAAGGTAGCAATTCATCTCAGTCATTTGGAGCTCGTCAAGGTGGTGGTGGCTCTCGGTTAGCGGGAGCTGCGGTGACGAAGTGGCTACTGATCGTTTTATTAGGATTTTTTTTAGTGGATGTGATGGGACGTGGTAGTTCTGTTGGTAGATTGGCGGCTTATTTTTTGCTGGATGGAGGGGTGACGCATGAGATTTGGCGATGGTTGTTGTATCCATTGGTAAATCTGAATATTGGGAATTGGTTTTTTTCTTTGATTTCTCTTTTTGTGTTTGGCTCGTTAACTGAGAAGGGTCTGGGGTCTTATCGATTTGGGATGATGTTGTTGTTTACCGTTTTGGTGGGAGCTGTGGTGTATGTAGTGGTGAGTGCAGTGAGTGATGTGGCTAGTCTGCCGCTATCAGGAGGTAGTGGAATAGTGATGTCTTTGCTTGTTGCTTTGGCGATGTTGTATCCAGATCAGCCAGTGCAACTTTTGATTCCTCCGATACCTTTGAAAGTGAAGTATTTGGTAATGGGCTGTATTGTTCTGATGGTGGTGTTACCGATTATTTACCGGACTGGTCCGGCTGAGGCATTAGCGAATTTGAGTTCTATCGGGGTTGGTTATTTATGTATGAAGAATCTGCATTGGTTAGATTTAGGACGACAAAAGACCAAGCAAGGAGGGGAGGGGCGAGTTGGGAAGAAGGGCACTAGGAAGATTAAGTCTAAAGGAGGTAGAATGAAAGCGCGTACGGTTTTGAATATGAGTGTGAGCAAACGGGAGACTGAGGTGAATAGGATTTTAGATAAGGTTTCTGCAGAGGGGATAGGGAATTTGAGTGAGGATGAGAGGGAGATATTAAAATTTGCATCTAAGAAATAATTAATGACTGATATAGAAATGATGGACTGCTCGGAGCCTGGGTTACAGGTGGAGCGATTGAGAGCAATTATGCATAGGCTGCGAGCGCCGGGTGGTTGTCCTTGGGATGCTGAGCAGACGCATGAGAGTATTATTTCTAATTTGATAGAGGAGGCTTATGAGGTGGTGGATGCGATTAAGAGGGAGGATCATCCGCATTTGGAGGAGGAGCTTGGAGATTTGTTATTGCAGGTGGTGTTTCATTCTGAGATCGCTGAGGGGGCGGGGCGTTATAATATGAATGATGTGGCGCGTGGGATTTCTGAGAAGTTGATCCGCAGGCATCCGCATGTGTTTGGTGAAAACGCGAATGGGGTGTCAGACTCTGATGGTGTGTTGAGCCAGTGGGATGAGATTAAACGTCAGGAAAAGGGGAGTGAGGATAAACCGTATCTTCACGGGGTAGGTGATGGTTTACCGGCGATGCTGAAGGCTGTGAAGTTACAGAAGAAGGCGAGTAAGGTGGGGTTTGACTGGGAGAGTGCGAAGTCTATCTTAGTGAAGGTGAAGGAGGAGTTAGCTGAGGTGGAGGAGGCTTTTGAGAATTATGAAGAGGGTGGTGTGGTTCCGGATGAGCTGGAGGCAGAGATAGGGGATTTACTTTTTGTGACGGTGAATGTGGCACGTAAAATAGGTGTGGATCCTGAGGTGGCTGTGGATAGGACGAATCATAAATTTATGGATCGATTTGGAAAGTTGGAGGCGAGGTTGAAGTCTAGAGGGATCTCTTTAGCAGATGCGACGATGAAGGAGATGGATGCTGAGTGGGATAAGGCACGGCAGGAAGATCAGGGTAGGGTTTAGGGTGAGTCTGCCGCTCTGTATAAAACGTTTTAAAGTTCTAGTTGTCTGATGTATTTAGAATTGACACAGTTTTTTTGATTCAGGATAAAGTGGTGTGATTATGAAAAAATACTTTACTGTGGCTATTTTATTGGCTGTTTATTCAGCTTCGTGTGTTGGGAATAACACAGATTCTAAGGTTGGCGCTGTTAAAGCTAAAGCAGGGGGGGATACTACAGGATCTGCGAATAGAACTGAAGAGGCTATTGCGAGGGTCGTGAAATTTGCGAGGGCTCATAAAGGGAAAAAAGTAGGCGATGGTGAGTGCTGGGCGTTCGCTGATGAGGCTTACAAGGCTGCAGGGATAAGGCAATCTGATCGTCCTGGTATTAGGGTTTGGGGACGGGTTGTGAATTGGAAAAAAGAAGCGGTTCGGCCTGGTGATATTTTAGAACTAAGGGGTGCTGTATTTCCTAATTTCTGGACGAAGACGTATCATACTGCTGTGATTGTATCAGGTGGTGAAGGAGGTAAGTTTAAGACGTTAGAGCAAAATATATATGGGAAACGGTATGTCATTGGTCACCAGTATGATTTAAGTAAGCTGAGTAAAGGTTCGGTAACGGTGTATCGATTTGAGTATAACTAGTTAAATTCCAGGCTAGTTTTTAGCGCGGTATTCTTTGAGATACTTGAAGTTTACAAGTCTTGAGTTTTCTTCATCCCAGAGGCGGTGTTTTATGCAGGCTAGGCTGGAGCGTAGGGTCATGACTGGGACGTCTTGGAACATGGGTTCTGCATCATGACATTCTTGGAGGCGGTAGTTGGGGATGCGGGCGCTAAGGTGGTGGATATGGTGGTATCCGATGTTTCCAGAAAACCATTGGAGGACTTTAGGGAGTTTGTAAAATGAGCTGCCTTCTAGTGCGGCAGCGACGAAGTCCCATTTTTCTTTTCGTTCCCAGTAGATGCCTTCGAACTGGTGCTGAACGTAGAATAGCCAGACTCCTACACTGCAGAATACGCTGCATACTCCGAGTTGAAGAATGAGGTATTTTTTAGCGCCCATGATGAGTATGCCGGTGGTGATCATGGCGGCGA
>JALZVD010000068.1 GCA_023300205.1 Akkermansiaceae bacterium
TCATCCATGATGTGTCAGCACTGGCTGTTGTGGTGAATAGAGCGAGTGATGTCGTTATTGCTATTAGGAAAGAGAGTGATGTGTATTTCATAAATATTTGGTTCATGTGCTTATATGACGTTAGCATAGTCATGGTTATTCAACTAATTTTAATAGTCGTAATCTGGGTCTTGGTCGCTGTCTGTGTATTCTTCTACTGTGATGCTGGTGGCGAGGTCGTCTCTGACTTGATTTTCTAGGTTATCGTCTTCCATGGTGTCGATGCTTTTCTCTAGTGTGCGGAACTGCGTGGGTGTGTCTGGAAGTGCGATGTGTAGTATGGGGTCACCAGGTGATACAGCGGGCATGGTGGTCATTCCTATGACGATGCCATCTAGCGGGCAGGTGATGGTTTCTAGTTCCTTGCCAAGTAGTCCGGTGTTTGTGGCGAGGGGTTGTCCTTTCTGGACGGTGTCTCCAGGTGCGACGTGGAAGTTAAGAAATCCACCGAATCCGGCTCTGAGCCAGCTGGAACTTTGGACGATGGTTTGGTGTGGTGAGGTTTCCGGGCGGAGGTCATCAGTGAGGTCAATCATGTTTAGTTCAGCCATGATGTGGGTGAGGCCGCGGAGAGTCATGTCCTGGACGGCTGATTCTACTTTGAGGGCTTCACCAGCTTCTAGGATGATGGTGGGGCAACCCGCTTTACCAGCTTCTCTGCGGAATGAACCATCAGGGCCTGGGCTGTTGACGATGACTTCTGCGCCGAAGGCTTTTGCGAGTCTTTCGCAGTCTGGGTTACTCATGTCTGCTCTGACATTTGGGAAGTTAGTGCGCCTTACTGCAGCGGTGTGTAGGTCCACGATATAGTCGCTGCGCTTGACGATTTCTTTCATGATGAGATTTGCTAATCTGGCTGTGAGGCTACCTGTTTTGCTGCCTGGGAAGGTGCGATTTAGGTCTCGTCTATCAGGGGTGTATCTGCTGTGGCGTTCAAAGCCCATGGTGTTCATTACAGGTGCGAGAATGAGGGTTCCACGTTTGAGTTCGAAGTGTGGTTCCTGAATGATTTTACGGATGGCGCCTGTGCCATTGATCTCATCACCATGGACGGCTGCTGTGATGGATAGAACGGGGCCGTCTTCCAATCCACGCCAGACCATAAGAGGTAGGCGGACGCCGACACCGGTAAAACTTTCACCGGCTTTAAGACTGATTCGTTTACGTTCACCTGGGTTAACGATTACTTTAGCCCATTTGCTGATTTGACGTTTTTTTCTGATGGGTTTGCTACTTGGCAGGTTTGTTGTGGATGGATCACTCATAGAGTTAATATTTAATCGAGGGTTGTTCCATCGGTAACTGGTGTGGATGGGAGAGGGCTTAGTTTGCGTCTACGCTTAGGGCGGTCTGAGATCATTTTCTGCATGTTCTTGATTTTACCGTAGCAGAGGAGGGTGTCATTTGCTTCTAAGACACGTGATGATTTAGGGTTTGAGATGACTTGTTCACCGCGTCTGAGTGTGAGGACGACTACGTCTTCTTCACGGAGGCCGGTTTGGTCAATGGTTTGTCCTACGAAGATGCTGCCTTCTGAGATGATGATGTCTGTGACGCCGTAGTTAGAGCTTACGGTGAGTCTTTGACGGAGGTCGATTTCTGGGAGGTTGGCTTGATCTGCAATGAAGTCGATGACTTCACCTGCGATGTCTAGGCCTGTGGCTCCTTCGATTCCTTCGAGGCCAGGTGATGAGTTTACCTCCATGATCTGGGGGCCATCTGTGCCTTCTAGCATGTCAACGCCACATACTTTTAGGCCCATGATCTGGGCAGCTCTGACTGCTGCTTTGGCGTAGGCTGGTTCTAGGTCAATGGCTTTGGCTACTCCACCACGGTGGACGTTACTACGGAATTCTTGTCCTTGTGCTGTGCGGCGGATGGCGCCTACGACTCGGTCATTGATGACGAATGCGCGGACGTCTTTGCCTTTACTTTCTGCGACGAATTTCTGGATGAGGACGTTTTGGTTGGCGCTGTGGAGTGTTTCGATGATGGCTTTGGCGATCTCTGGCTTATCTGCGAGGATGACACCAACTCCTTGAGTTCCCTCGATGAGTTTGATGATGACTGGGGTGCCTCCTACGCGGTCGATGGCGTCTGAGACGTCATTTTTATCACTGACGTATGCGGTGCGTGGGATGCCGATGTCATGGCGTGAGAGGATCTGTAAACTTCTGAGCTTATCTCGTGAGTTTGAGATTCCGCTGGATGTGTTCGGTGTGTAGACATCCATTTGCTCAAATTGGCGGACTACGGTGGTGCCGTAGCGGGTGATGGATGTTCCGATACGGGGGAGGATAGCATCAGTGTCTGCGATGCTTTTTCCTCTGTAAAATAGGTCTGGTTCACCTTCATCCATGTCGATGGCGAAGGCTAGGGGGTCTTGGATGATTACTTTATGGCCGCGGTTTTGGGCGGCTTCGACTAGTCGCCGAGTTGAGTAGCAGTATGGAGCTCTTGAAAGAATGGTTAAGCGCATAGTGATGAGTGGTTAGACTGACCACTTAACATGAGTAGCCATTACTAAAATATTGAGGCTAGCTTTTAGAAATCACAAGCATTATTCTACTTTCAAATCAATTTCTTAGAGTTCTATTGTCTTGCCTGTTTTGTATGATTCATCAGCGGCTGCGACGATTTTCATCGAGTTAATGGCATCTTGCATATGGTCGGTGAGATCTTGGTTTTCTTGAATGGATTTGAGGAAGAATTGTTGTTCTCGTTTACAGAGTTCATCGTGGTCTGGCTCGTCTTCGGTTTCTACCCATTGGTCTTCTTTGACGAAGTTGTTGTTTTCATCGAGCTGGGAGAAGTGTCTACGTAGGGCATCCGTCTTGGTGTGTGCGTCTACATTGTCTGACTGGCCTTGATTGGCGGCGTCTTTTGCCTCGATGGTGACGCAGCCATTTGGGCCAACGACGTCTTTTACGAAGAATGCGGTTTCTGACATCATGGGCCCCCAGCCGGCTTCATACCAGCCTACTGATCCGTCTTCGAAGGTGACTTGGAGGTGGCCGTAGTTGATTTGGCCTTCTGGTAGTTGGTTTGAGAGTCTGGCTCCGAGTCCCGAGACGCGGATGGGCTTGGAGCGGGTCATCTGGCACATTACGTCGACGTAGTGGACACCGCAATCTACGATGGGTGAGATGGATGACATTAAGTTCAAGTGGGTGTTCCACATATCACCTGATGACTGCTGGTTCAGGTTCATGCGCATGACGAGTGGTTTGCCAAGGTCATGTGACATCTCGATGAATTTCTGCCATGATGGGTGATGGCGGAGGATGTAGCCGATGACGAGTTTTTTACCGCTGGATTTAGCGGTGGCGACTATTTCTTCTGCCTCTGCTACTGTTTCTGCGAGTGGTTTCTCAATAAAGACATCACAGCCAGCGGCGAATGCGGCTAGAGCGAATGCAGCGTGGGTGTCTGGGTAGGTGGAGATGGAGACTGCGTCTGGTTTGGTTTTCTCTAGGGCTTGATAGAAGTCTCTGAATAGTTCATATCCACCGCCGAGTTCATCATTGAGCTTCTCACGGGATGCTGCTGAGCGGGTGACGATACCGGCGATACTGAATTCTGGGATGTTGTGATAGGCGAGGGCGTGTGATCGACCCATGTTTCCGGCTCCTACGCAGAGTATGGTTGGCATTGTGTTAGATATTTATAATGTTATGAAATGTTTAGTCTTCGTCAGTTTTGACTTTGTCCCAGAAGAAGATGGCGAAGATGATGAGTATTCCTGCTGCGAGGATCATGGGGAAGTGCCAGTAGTTTTGCCATTCTGACATGTTTGTAGTGACGAGTTCTTTATCGACTCCTTCAGGGTATCCTTTACCGAACATTCCACCGATTTGGTCTAAGGTGCTTTTTGGCGGAGCTCCTGTGTTTGCTTCTTTGATGGCATTGACTAGCTCACCAGATGGGGTATTGCCGTAGATACTTTCACCTTGGGTAATGGTGTTAGGAAGCTTGGAACCTATGAATGGGAAATTTCCGCCGAATGCGAAGCGGAAGCCGAAGAACATTCCTAGTCCTTGGGTGAGGAATACTAGGAGTGCTTGGGCTTGACCTCGGATGGCTGCGGGGGCTTTTTTATCGGTATAGATGAAGCCAGTGACGAAGAAGAAGTCATAGCAGATTCCGTGTAGCGCGACTCCGAGGAGTAGCATCCAAGCTATTTGGTCTGGAGCACCGAAAGCGAATAGTGCGTAGCGTGCTACCCAGCATGCCATGCCGATTATTAGCATGAGTTTGACTCCGAGCTTGCGGAAGAAGAAGGGTATTAGGAGCATGAAGAAGATCTCTGACATCTGGCCAATGCTCATGAAGGATGCCGGTTCTGTGTAGCCTGAGGCGCCTAGGAATGCTGCGGTCTGAGCGTAGTAGTATGCTAGGGGGATACAGATGAGCATGGAGCAGAAAGCGAAGACTGCAAAAGCGGGATTTTTGCAGAGTTTGAATGCATCTAACATGAGTAGTGATCTGATGTCTATGGGTTGCCCTTTCGATGGAGCTGGGGTGCTAGGTAGGGTGAAGGAGAATATACCTAGTGCGAGTGATGCAGCGGCTGCTATCCAGAAGATCTGTAGTGAGTTAGACATCTGAGCGAAGCCAAGGAATAGGCCAGCAACGATCCAACCGATGGTTCCCCAGACACGAGCTTTAGGGAACTGTTCTTGGGGTAGGTGGGTGAAGGTGATAGTGTTTGCTAGACCAAGTGTGGGCATGTAGCAGCACATGTAGGCAATCATTAGGGTTACTATGGTAGGGCCTACTGCGGCTCCTTGTGGAGCGATGTGCGCGATGTATGCCATAATTCCGCTACCGATAATCATTAGGACAGCCATGACCTTTTCTGAAGGGAAGAATCTATCAGCAATAAGCCCAAGGAAGAGGGGGGCAAAGATGGCTGCGATGGGAGCGCTTTCGTATGCGCCGCCGATGATAGCTCCTAGATCATTGGTGCCGAGTGCGAGCGTGAGATTGACGAACCAAGATCCCCAGGCGAAGAACTGGAGGAACATCATGATAGAGAGTTTGGTTAGTGTGCTTTTGTTTGATAGAGTGGTGTCTGCTGTCATGATATTCTGTGTGTATGATACGGCGCGATTTAGTTGTGTTCTTTGATATAGATGTTTTTGAACTCGAGTGCTGAGCCGTGGTGTTGTAGGGCGATGGGGCCTTGGGCTGGGACTCCCGGGAGTTGAGCGTTATGGATGACTTTTTTGCCATTGAGAGTCACGTTGAGACGATCTCCGATGAGTGAGATTTTCATTCGGTTCCATGCTCCGATGGGGTGGTCTGCACGGGTTTTAGGGACGAGGGCTGCGCGTATTTCTTGGCTGAGTTTCATATTTCTACGGTAGCCCCAGACTTCCCCTGATCCGCATGGCCAGTTCCAGAGGTTGACTTGTGAGTTCTGGTTGCCTCTGAAATAGATTCCACTGTCTAGTTCGATGACTTCCTCTTTGATGTCTATGCCGTTTTCATCTGTTTTGGCTACGCCTGTTCTAGGATCTAAGTGGGGACGCATTTTTTTCTTAGGAGATGTCTCTGCCCAGCGCCAATCTAAAACGAGGGTGGTGTCTTTAAATTTTTTAGTGGTCCAGAGGTTCTTGTCTTTGGCTGTGGATTTGCCGTCATAGTGTAAAACCTTGCCTCTAGGTTGCCAGTGTCCGATGTGGCGAGGGCCATGGATCCAGCCGGTGAGGTCCTTTTCGTTGTAGATCTGGGTGAAGCCGGTAAGGTCAACTTTTGGTAGTGTGGTGTCAATGATGGAGATGTTTCTGAATGCAACGGCATCACCGTGACCGCAGAAGCCGACATGTCCTGAGCGACGTTTTACGCCCTGATGGTTGGTATTTTTAGCGGCTAGATCATCGAGATTGGTATTATTGATGATGATGCCATTGAGTTCGACGATGATGTGGTTACCGTTGACGGTTATGGTTTCTTTATTCCATTCGCCGACTGGTTTGAGATGGCCGTGCTTCGCTTCATTGAGGGTGTAGATTCCGCCATGGAATTGATAGGGTTTAAGGTCTTTGTATTTTGGAGCGGAGTCATCGAGGACTTGGATTTCTAATCCTTTATAGGCTGGGTCTCCTGAGCCAGGATAGTGGATGGCGATACCGTTATTTCCACCTGGAGGTAGTTTGAACTCGAAGCTGAAGACGTAGTTGGAATAGGTTTTCTCGGTGATGAGATTTTTGCCTTTTGGGGTGCAGATGATGGTAGCGTCTTTGACTTTATAGCCTTCACCGGTCCATCCTGTTAGGTCTTTTCCGTTGAAAAGTGTTTGAGATTCAGAGGCCAAGCATGTTGTTGTGGCTAGTGCTCCGGTAATAAAGATTAAAGGTAGTTTTTTAAATGATATCATGACGGTGTTTAAGAAACATATTGAGAAGGATACTCCGTATCAATCATTTAAAATGGAGCTCTAAACTTAGGGTTTCTAATCTAATGCTTGAGTTGTCGCATATCAAGATTACATTGAATTTATTACACAGGTTTCTAAATTAAGGTAGGTGATTATTTACTTGTTTGCGTTCATGTTACAAGATAGCAGAACTATAAAAATAACTATAAAAAATGAATAGATTATGAAGAAAGAGATGAATCAATTAGTTTGGCTTGTCCTGCCCATAGTATTCACTGCGATACCTTATATGGCACGTTTTTTTTTGGTTCAGATAGCGACCAATATATCTACGGAGAAAAAGGTGTTGTTGAGAATCTAACTGTAGTAGTGTTGTTTGTAGCGATTATCTATTGTTTGAAGATTTTATTTGGGAAAGAAAAGGTTTCTTTTAAAGGTCTTAAAGTTTGGATCATCATATTTTTACTTGGTTCAATTTACTATGCTGGTGAAGAAGTAAGTTGGGGCCAACATTTTATGGGGTGGACAACACCTGAGGAGTGGGAGCAATTAAATGATCAGGCAGAGACAAATTTACATAATACATCCCCTATTTTTGATCAATTACCTAGAGCTTTATTAACAATAGCAGCGTTGATTGGAGGTGTAATCATACCGATCTATAGGAAGTTCACAAAGCACATTCCTGATTCTACTTCATTTTATGATTGGTTGTTACCGACTTATGTCTGTTTACCAGCTGCGTTGCTTTCTCTGTTAGTCAGTTTGCATGAGAAAGTATATAAATTGTTAGGTACTACTGTTCCGTCGGTATTAGACATAAGGTCAGGTGAAACGAAGGAGCTTCTTTTGGCATTGTTTATGATGATTTATGTTCTATCTTTCTGGTATAGGAACCGAGATGTAAATGCAGTCGCTGTTTAGTTCACTGTTGACTCGCCTTTAGATGGTGGGAGTTAGGATCTATAGTCGCTAATGGATTAGGGGTTGTTTCTGAGGTTAGAATTATGAAATGGCAAGGGTGATGATGGTGGTGTCATCTGAGCCGGCATTTTCTAGTGCTGTAGCTAGGATGGAGTTGTGGGTTTTGGTTGGGGTGGCTTGGTTTAGGAATGCGGCGTGGATATTTTTATTCCAGGTTCCGTCGATTATGCCATCTGAGCAGAGCATGAATTGATCACCTGGTTGGTATTGGATGGCCGCTATTTGGGGTTTGGCGTTGCGGTGACCGGCGCCGATGACTTGGTAGAGGATTGATCTACGGGGGTGAGCGCGGTATTGCATCTCGGTGATTTCTCCGCGTTGGAGTTTGTTCCAGACGAGGGTGTGGTCTTTTGAGAGCTGGGTGGTGATGCCGTCACGGTGGAGGTAGAGTCTTGAGTCTCCGATGTGGGCTAGGTAGAGATTTTCTGGTGTGAACCAGGCGAGTGTGAGGGTGGCTCCCATGCCTTTGTGGGCTGGGGTGTCTTCACTTGTTTGATTGATGGAGGAGTGGATTTTCTCGATGGCTAGCTCTAGCTGTTCGAGATAGTCTGGGTGGAAGCCTTGGGCGGCGGCTCGGAATGTCTGGGGGATGATTTTGGTGATATTTTCTAGGATAAGGCTGGATGCTAGATGGCCGGCGTTGCCTCCACCCATTCCGTCTGAGATGGCGAAGATGATGTCTTGTTGGTCATTGGAGTAGCTAGCTGCAGGGGGTAAGGTTTCTGAACCTGAGGAGCCTGCTGAGAAGACTGCCCATGAGTCTTCATTCTCTGGTTTTTTAGAGCCGGAGGTGGAGGATGCGTGCCATTGGAAATTTACTGCCATATTAGATCTTAGTTTCAAAGTCTTCGATGACGGAGGCGAGTTCGAAGTCTATGATGTTGAATTCTCCCATGACTTGGTTGTAGGTGATGTTGCGAGGTTCTGGGTCGTCGTGGATGACTCCGTATTTTTCTTTGAGTTCGGCGTAGAGTGAGTCAGCCTTTTTTTTACTAAGGTCAGGTACTGGGCTGCCGCAGTTGGTGGTGACGATGTAGTTTTCTTCTGGTGTGAAGCTGAGGAGGCGCGGGACGTTAGGGCAGTTTCTTTCTTCTAAAATCTTGAGGACATGAGCTTCGTTAACGGCGCGTTTATCAGCATCTGTGCCACGGAAGTATTTGTGGACGTGTCCGTAGAAGTCGATTTTGACGAGTGATCTGATTCCGTCTTTGAGATTTCTCATGATGGGATATTAACGAGGGAGGAGGATTTTGGCACGGATAAAAAGATGGTTTTAGTTTTTTGTTTTAGCCGCAGTTGATGGACTTTGTAGTTTGATGGTTGAAAATTAGCTATCTTGTGGCTTTTCATCTGGGATGGTTTGGCTATTTATAGGGTATGCAGATTGAAAAGTCAGATTACGAGAAGTTAGGGCAGTTTTATCTAGGGCGCGAGTATGACCTTAAGAAGGCTAAGATCGAGGATGAGTTGGTGATGTATGACTCTAAGGATCTGGTAACGCATGGGGTGGTTTTGGGGATGACTGGTTCTGGTAAGACGGGCTTATGTATTGGTCTGCTGGAGGAGGCGGTAATGGACAACATTCCTGCTATAGTGATCGACCCTAAGGGTGATATTGCGAATATGCTGTTGGCGTTTCCTGATTTTAAAGCAGGAGATTTTAGGCCTTGGATCAATGAGGATGATGCGCTGAAGAAGGGTAGGACACCTGATGAGCATGCGGAGAAGACTGCGCAGATGTGGGAGAAGGGTATTGGTGAGTGGGGGCAGAGTGCGGATAGGGTGAGGGAATTCAGAGATAAGGTGGATGTGAATGTGTTCACTCCCGGGAGTAAGGCTGGAATTCCTGTGAGTATTTTAGGTTCGCTTGAGGTGCCTCCGTTTGAGGTGCTGGATGATGGGGAGCTTTTAGGTGAGCGGATAGAGAGTACGGTGAGTTCTTTGTTGTCGCTGGTGGGGGTGGATGCGGATCCAATCCAGAGTCCTGAGGCTGTGTTGTTGAGTTCGATTTTCCAGTATGCTTGGATGGCAGATGAGAGTCTGAGTATTGAGGGATTAATTCGTAATATTCAGAAGCCTAAGTTTGGCAAGGTGGGGATTATTGATTTAGAGAGTTTTTATCCTGCAAAGAAGCGTCAGGGCTTGGCGTTGAAGTTTAATAATTTGTTAGCGAGTCCTGGGTTTTCGACTTGGATGGAGGGTCCGTCATTGGATATTCAGAAGATGCTTTATCATGATGATGGGAGAGCGCGGGTTTCTATTTTCTCTATTTCTCATTTGAATGATAGTGAGCGGATGTTCTTTGTGAGTATTCTTCTTAATCAGATGTTGGGGTGGATGCGGGCGCAGACTGGAACGACGAGTTTGAGGGCGATGCTTTATATGGATGAGATCTATGGATTTCTGCCACCTAGTGCGAATCCACCTAGTAAGAAGCCGATGTTGACGATGCTGAAACAGGGGCGGGCATTTGGTCTGGGAGTGTTGTTAGCGACTCAGAATCCGGTAGATCTGGATTATAAGGCGTTATCTAATATAGGAACTTGGTGGTTGGGGAGATTACAGACTGAGCGTGATAAGGCGCGTGTTCTGGATGGTCTTGAGGGAGCTGCGGCGAGTCAGGATGGTGGATTTGATAGGGGTGCGATGGAGGAGCTGTTGGCTGGTTTGGGAAGTAGGGTGTTCTTGATGAATAATGTGCATGAGGATGCGCCAGTGGTGTTTCATGTGCGCTGGGTGATGAGTTATCTGCGTGGTCCGATGACTCGTAGGCAGATTAAGACCTTGATGGATCCTAAGCGTGGTGCGTTTGAGGTGGAGAGTAGTGTGGTTTCTGAACTAGGTTCTGGTGGGAAGTCAAATCCGATGGGGATGCCGTCTTCCGC
>JALZVD010000069.1 GCA_023300205.1 Akkermansiaceae bacterium
TGGATTGAGGGAATCAAGCAAAAGGCAATCTCCAAGACGAATTAGAAAAGGCAATCTCTGTCCTCGACCGTGCGGATGATGAGTATCACCAAGCGGTCTCCCACTTCTCGGGATCCCGCAGAGGTCACGGCATCTTCGGCCCCGGCGCCTTCCGTTCCCACGCCGGAAGCGGCGGTGACTTCTCCCTCTCCATCACCGCAACCGCCTCGCTCTGCTGGTGGATCTACGCCGAGCTCCAGCGCTCGGGTGTTCTTTCTTTTTAGGAAGGATAGCCATCTTGGCTGTCTTCTCCGTCCGCAACCTAGCCCATCAGGGCTTAGGGGCCGACTGATTCGGACGCCCCTCAATTATCCAAGGAAATACCATAAGCTACGTAGCCTCTCCAACAGGAGAGCCTAAGATCAGCCTCAGCGACGCAGCCACCGATGAACTCGGCTACAATGCCGAGAAAGACATCGTCCACGTCCGCTACTTCCACGCAACCTTACTCCACCTCCTCGGAATCGATCACCATCGCTTCTCAAAGAAATTTCAAGGCCTCGATATGCGCCTCACAGGTGTGGAGCCAGCGAAGGTTGTGAAAGGGATTCTTTCCTAGCCATTCGGATTCAGAACTCGCCCTAAGAACAAAATCGCTCCGCTATTACGATCACGGATCAGATAAATAAAGGGACGGTTTGCTTCGAAAGCAGGAGTAAAGGGAATCTCCTTCGGAAGGCCTCCCGCCGCCCCTCCAAAGCCAGTAGCTGCAGCTGCTTCTGTGCCTTTCTCGTTCACTTCAATGAAGGATTTATGAAACACAACATCGATGAAAATCTTCTCGGTTTCACTGATTCCAGAGAAATCGGATTTTGCCCTTTTAAAGGCCGTCGGCATTCCCATCGCCGACAAAACTTCATCAAGACGGTAGCTTTTATTCACCTTGAACTTGGGTAATGTAATGTGGGTCTTTCGATGCTCCAGAGACTTGATCCATTGATCGAGATTTGAAGCGCTGATTTGATTTTCAAGCGCACCAAGTCCTGAAGGATCATTAGGAGCAATGACAACCATCGAAACATTCCCTCCCTGATAAGGCATCTCAACCATCGAGAAACCATTTTTGTCAGAATAAGTCTGAGGCCTATCACTCTTCTTATATGGAACCATCTTGGGGGTCTTAAAGAGACTCCCGTCTGCATTGAAGGCGGCATAACTTGCCGAGCCATCGAAATTCTTCCTCATCAGAGAGACCTTCACTTCTTCACCTGAAACTAAGGTGAATATTTCCTCATTCGTATCTTCCTCGGAGAATGGCTCCATCCAATTCCCCTTAAAATAGATGGCATTCGCAAGAACCACTCGTGTCGAATCTTTAATAGATCTTTCCGGAAAAAGACCCTTAATCTGTCCTTCCGTCTTCTTCTCTACCCAGGCATTGATTCGTTCACGTTCTTGTTCAAATTGATTCAGAAAATCAGCTTCCTGGATGACTCCCGTCCCGTAGATGTCGGAGACTGTCTTTCTCCAAGGCTCAAGAATCTCCATACTGCGATCACTCCAGACAGCATTGGCAATCCTGAGAGTGAGAGTGTCCAGCTTCCCTCTTACTTTATTCAAACGGTTCACCAGTAGCTCTTCTGCCTTCATCGTCTTCAACCACCCTTCCAGATCCTCTGCTTCCTCGGACTCAACAATTTTCACTCTGAGATTTTCCCATTGCTCTAACAGCAAGGTTTCTTCCTTCTTCAGCTCTTCCTGCTCGGGTGACGAAGCCCCCTTCCCTCCGGACAACTCATTCAGGCGAGACTGACCTAATCTCAGCTTACCCATCTCCCATGGAATGCTCTGAGCATCATCTCCGATTCGACGAAGTGATTCCGGAAATCCGAGAACTTTGCCCATCTCAAGCGCTGTCTCTCCGCGCGCTCCTTCCGTGACCATCAAGAGGGCATTGCTGATCGAATAGGGAGAAAAGAAAAGGTTCGCATTTTCATCCGCTTTCGCGAGATGTGCGTAGAGGTCCAAAGCGAACTCCGAATTGGCAGCCACGAGAATTTTTTCTGACGCTTGAGATTTTTCAGCTCTTTGCCCGTTGGCAAGCGCGATACTTCCAGCGAACAGCAATAACTTGATCATTATATTTTTCATCGTGTTTTTTGATGACCGAGACAAAGCTCCTCCCCAGCTTTCTTAGAATATAGATCTGATTGATCGGTGGCAAGCCGCCACTACTCCTCTCGAGGACGGGGGAGAGAAGCTAAGAGCCGAATGGCACTGCCTTAAGAACTCGCTCTGGTGTTCTTTAATCCCGAAGGGATGCAGGCATTTAGCCCCGGGTGGAGCGCAGCGGAAACCCGGGGTTTTGTCTGGTCGGAGAGAAGGCCGAGCCGAGTGCGTCGAATCCCTCTATCACTTTCCCGAAGGCCGCTAGGCCAGTATCGATACTGGCATGAGGGACTGCGGGTGAATCATATTCGAATCGAACTCAAAGACTTGTCCCAGAGACTTGCCAATTGTGTCCCACGGGTTCCGCAAAGCTCCACCCGTGGCTATATGCCAGCGCACCTATCGGAGCTTAAAGAACCTGCGAAGTTACGGATGCCCCTCTTAAGCCCGTTCCATTCGCCTAAGAGCCTCTGCTTCGCTTACTCTTCGCGGAAGGAGCCTACCTTCGAGTCGAAGGGGAAGGGGCAGATGACGTCCTCGATCCAGGATTCTTTTTTCATCCACGCTCGCTGGCGCTTGGCGGAGCGGCGCGTGCTGGTGTGGAAGCCTTTGTGGCATTCCTTGAGGGAGA
>JALZVD010000070.1 GCA_023300205.1 Akkermansiaceae bacterium
AAAAAAACAGTAGTCATTTTCACATCAGACAATGGCGGCGTCTACAATATTTCCAAGCAAACTCCGTTACGCGCAGGAAAAGGCTCATACTACGAAGGAGGCATTCGCGAGCCATTCATCATTCGTTTCGCTAACAAAATAAAATTAGGAAAATGTGATACACCAGTGAGTCACTTAGATATATTCCCTACTTTACTCGACATCACTAACACTCAACTACCAGGAAAAACCCTAGATGGTCTAAGCATTTTACCCCTACTCAATAAAGATAAAATAGCAGATAGAGCACTTTATTGGCACTTCCCCATCTATCTCCAAGGAGGAAACGACCAATCTCAAGACCCCATCTTCCGCACCAGACCAGGCTCAGCTATCCGCCATGGGGAATGGAAACTCATCCATTATTTTGAGAACGACGAAATCGAACTCTACAATCTAAAGCATGACATCAGTGAGAAAAACAACCTCGCCTCTAGCTATGAAACGAAAGCTATCGAGCTAAAAAACAAACTACAAGATTGGAGAATCCGCTTAAACGCACCAATACCCAGTAAGCCAAATCCAGACTTCATCACTAAATAATCTGACATACAGAGAACACACTTTACATACTATTTACAAAATAGACTCCGATTTATGCTTATGGTAACATCACACCATGAATACAACTACAATCCTAGTCGCAGAAGACGACGCAGCTGTTAGGCAGGGAGTGGTCGATGCTCTAACATTTGCAGGCTATCACGTGATGGCCGCAGCAGATGGAAGACAAGCCATGAACTACGCCTTATCCACCCAGTATCATTTATTGTTACTGGATTTAGTAATGCCACACCACAGTGGCTTTGAAGTCTTAGAGGCTCTCAAACGAAACCGCCCTGGACAACCAGTCATCATCCTCTCCGCTCGTGGAGAAGAAGCAGATCGGGTCAAAGGCCTAAAAATGGGTGCAGATGACTACGTCGTCAAACCCTTCAGTGTTCGCGAGCTACTCGCCAGAGTAGACGCCGTTCTGCGCAGAAGTAATGAGCGCGCTCCCAGAGTCGAGGAATTTCACTTCACCAGTGGAACAGCAAGTTTCTCAAGAAGAGAAATACTCTACTCAAAAGACAACACAAAAGAAGAACTCTCAGACAAAGAATCTGAACTACTTCTCTACCTTGTCTCAAATTCAGGCAGAGCCGTAGCCAGAGATGAAATCCTCAGGCAAGTATGGAATCTAGACCCAAAGGGTGTAAACACTCGCACCATTGACATGCACGTCGCTCACCTCAGAAATAAACTCAAAGATGAGAACCAAAGTATACTCCAAACCGTTAGAGGTAAGGGATACATGATCGCATCATGAACAAGACATCCACTATCTGGATCATTACCGCACTCTGCGTCTTGATCGTCCTCACCGCATTCGGAGTCATCACTAATGGGATGATTCAGAAAGACATCGAGCACTCACAACAGATAGTGGATGCCCACCGTGAAGGCCGCATCCGGCTTGCCATGTGGCGGCTAGACACCCTCGCTGCCTCTATCATAGCCAATGAAGATGACCGCTCAGTGTATGAATTCAAAAACCCGGAACTAACTAAAGTCCCAGACCCAGCACTCACAAAAAACGTAAACCCATTCTATTACCAAACACCAGAAACAGCCAAACTCTACTGGAACTTAGAACCTACAAAACAACACTCCATTAACTCTCCTCAAGTCTACGGAGACAAATATCTAGTTAGTAATAATATTGACGTTAAATTCAACAATCAAAACATTAAACCATTTGAACAGCTCAAAGAAATACTCTCAGCTAAAACCACCGGCATAACATCCCCTCTCTTACAAAACTCTGACAACAGATCACTCACCTGCGCTGCTGCTCACGTCTCACTAGACAACTGGAGCTCAAATCAGATAGACCCAAGCGTCAAATCAAAAAAACAAGATTTCAGCTACAATAACTACTCACAAAACACCAATAACAAAGGCCAAATAGAAGCCACCATCAACGCCCCAGTAGAACAACAAAAACTCACTCTCGCTGATAAAGACAGCCGTCAGAAAGCCGTAGCCAGAATCTCAAGTAATAAACGCAAAGAAGAATGGTCGAAAGAAATCCTACAAACCCAAGAACAAATCACCCTTACAGTCACCAAAGTAATCATTCCAAATAAGAAAAATACCACATTCAAGCAATTAGAAGAACCATTCTCCACTCCATTCAGCCCACTGTGGCTAAATGAAGAACTCATGCTCGTCAGAAAAGTAAGTGAGGCTGACAGCGACAGCATCCAAGGAATCTGGCTAAACAAAGACATCCTAATCAAAAAACTACTGGCTGAAATCCATGACCTTTTCCCTAATGCTCAGCTCATCCCCGTCAAACAAAACATCACAAACCTACTTAAAGGGCAAAAACCAGAAGGCGATGAAACGACTATGCTCAGTATCCCTCTGAGACTTCTTCATAAAGATTTAGCATTAGTCAGAACCACCCCCACCGACTACCTCTACGGCCCTATCGGTCTAGCTTGGCTTGGTGCTATTCTAGCCATCATTGCCTGTTATTTCATGTTTAGAAGTGTGCTTAAAATGTCAGAACGTAGAGCCGCATTCGTCTCCTCAGTCACCCATGAGCTCAGGACTCCACTCACCACATTCAGGCTCTACTCAGACCTCCTCTCATCAGGAATGGTCAAAGATAAGGAAAAACAACAAGCCTATCTCACCACCCTCAAACACGAATCAGAACGCCTCACCCACCTCGTAGAAAATGTCCTCTCATACTCCCAGATCGAGAAAGGCAACGCCAAAGCAAAAGTAGAAACCATCTCACTCTACGAATTTATTCAGCGTATAGAACCTCGTCTCAACGAGCGCGCCCAAGAAGAAAAAATGATCGTCAACACCGTCTTTTCAGATCGTTCATCAGATGAAACACTAAACATAGACATAACCGCTGTAGAACAAATCATTTTTAATCTCGTTGACAATGCGTGTAAATACGCATCAGCAGAAGAACACGGAAAAGAAATCACCCTAATCGCCGAGGTCAAAAACAAAAAAATTAATATTCAAATCTTCGACCAAGGAGACGGCATCGCCCGCTCAGAACAAAAACGCCTCTTCAAACCATTCCACAAATCAGCGAAAGAAGCCGCCCACACCAAACCTGGAGTAGGACTAGGCCTAGCACTCTGTAAGCGCCTTGCTAAAGCCATGCGCGGCGACCTCACCATAGCCAAAAAATCTAAAACCAAAGGCGCATGCTTCCATCTTAGCCTGCCAAGATAAATTAAAAATACCCTTCCCCACCCCTAAGTCAGCATCTCCTTCACGATCTCCGTCCACTCATCCATCATACTAACCGTCTCCTTCGGGATGCGCTTATCTGCACGCAAATACCAATACCTCGCATTCTCCTTATCTCCCTCTTCACGGTGTAACATCGCATGAATCCAAGACGCTCCGGGCTCAGGTAACTTCTCTACAAAATCATGAGCCTCGTCCCATTTCCCTAGCCCTACCAGATAAAGGCAACGCTCGGTTTCGTTAGTGAAGATCGGCTTCTCTTTCGTCTCTACCGCAATGATTAAATCTTTCGCTCTCATAATATTTTTTGGTGTTTGTTAAATAAATTTCATCGCTTTACCAACCGCATCTAAAGTGTCGTCTATATCCCCAAAGCTATGTGCCATACTAATAAATCCTGTCTCATACGGGCTCGGCGCAAAGTAAACGCCCTCGTCTAACAACGCCCAGAAAAACCTCTTAAACGCCTCCATATCCGCACCCTGTACATCATCCATATTCACGATCTCCTTATCCGTGAAAAATAAACAGAACATCGAACCCACACGGTTCAACTGATAGTTCAAACCGTTCTCCTTCAATAAAACACGCAGACCATCCTCAAGTCTCTGTCCCAATATCTCTAAATGATTCCAACCCTTAGCCTTCTCAAGCTCCTTCAGTTGCCTTAGCCCAGCTGCCATCGCCAATGGATTCCCACTTAGCGTCCCTGCTTGATACACCGGCCCATTAGGAGCCAAGAAATCCATAATCTCAGCCTTACCTCCAAACGCTCCTACTGGAAGACCTCCACCAATAACCTTACCCATACAAGTAAGATCAGGAGTCACTCCCAATAACTCCTGCACACCTCCACGTGCCACACGGAAACCAGTCATCACCTCATCAAAAATCAATACAGCGCCATAACGCTCCGTAATCTCTCTCAAAAACTCTAAAAATCCCTCCTTAGGCATGATCAATCCCGCATTTGCCGGAATTGGCTCCAAAATAACAGCCGCCAAATCATCCCCTACAGCCTTAAACACTTCCTCCACAGCCTCCGGCTTATTAAAAGGCACCGTGATCGTATGCTTCGCAAAATCCTTCGGCACTCCCGCACTATCAGGCTCACCATGCGTCAACGCTCCAGAACCAGCAGAAACCAATAAATGATCCACATGCCCATGATAGCAGCCCTCAAACTTAAGCACCTTATCACGCCCAGTATATCCTCGCGCTAATCTAATAGCAGACATCGTCGCCTCAGTTCCAGAGTTCACCATTCGCACTTTCTCAACACTAGGCACCCAGTCCACAAGAGTCTGCGCCATCTCTATCTCCCACGGGTTAGGCGTCCCAAATGAAACTCCATCCTTAGCAACCTCATGGATCGTCTGTGTAATCACAATAGGAGCATGACCCAGTATCGCAGGCCCCCAAGTCCCTATATAATCAATATAAGTCTTACCATCCACATCAGTGATCCGGCAACCATGCGCCTTTCTCACAAAAAACGGATCTCCATCCACATTCTTAAACGCCCTAACTGGTGAATTAACACCGCCTGGAATAATTTCTTTTGCCTTAGCAAATAACTTCTGTGAAATAGGACCGATCATTGAAATAAATTGATTAAATTTTGAATTGAAAGCTTACCAACTTGTGAAGTATCCCACAAGACAACTTTACCAGCACTCCTAGCCCTCCTTCCTGAAGAAGTCAATTATAGACTAAATCAATACATCAACAACCACCCCTAAAAAGCAAAAACCCCTGCAACAGCAAGGGTTAAAAAGAGTACTCCCAGCAGGATTCGAACCTGCGACCTACGGATTAGAAATCCGTTGCTCTATCCAGCTGAGCTATAGGAGCTTTTTTACTCTTCAGTGCGGATGTGTTACGCCTCAACGATACAAGATGCAAGGCGATTTTCATATTTTTTACGCTTCAAGAAGATCCCAAGAAGTATTCCCACATCAGATTACTTAGCCACAGGGCTATTATTGAAGTCGAGCTTGATATCCATTTGCATCAGCATCTCCTGCCCTTGAACTTCAGCCACCATATCGAAAAATGTTTTGCTCTCAGTGAATTGCCCATCTGCTACATCAAACAAATAGTAACCTTCAATATTCTTCGCATCCATCACCATCTCCATACCAGCCTGCTTCATCTTCATCTTTTCCATATCAGCAGAGTAGTCAATTTTAGCAATCTCCTTGCCTTCCTCATCCTTCACAGAAGCTAACTTGAACGTATAATTACAAATCAAGCCATCCTCGAAACCCTGAAGAGGTGCTATGATCTGAGACTTCCACACCTCCCCCACCTTTACTTCTCTATCCGGAAGCATCTGAGACTGCTGCTTCATCATACTCTCAAGTGACTCCTTAGTAATGCCCATTTCAGGTTTAAGCACATCCACTTTAAAATCTTGTAACTCAATAAAAGCTCCATTTTTACCATAAAGCGTATTGAAATCGAGATCTAAAAGTGGCCTCATCGCTTTACTTAAAGGATTCTCAGGATCCGGCTTACTAGAATCATAACTCATGACCTCATTCCCTCCCATCGACATATTCATAGTAATCGTATCAAACTTCATGTTCACGAGAGTCCCCAGATCATGGCCAGAAGAAGCCCCTCCCATGCCCATCACCATCTTCATTTTGGTCTCCATATTACCTTCTCCCATAGGATTAGGCATAGTCATATCCATCACAAAATCTTGCTTGATGTCATATTGATAATCAGACTTCCACTTCATCGTTAAATTCGCTGACTGAGCCATCGCAGAACCACCCACAAATAATGAGACAGCTGCACTAAATAGTGTTTTATAAGTAAATTTCATTAATATCATTATACAATTACTTTCAAACTAAACTATCTAAGACGTATTGGAAGCTAATAATAAATGCTCGCAACACCCAATGAATGAAACAATTACCCCAACTCATAGAGATAATTATTTCATCATAGATACCTCTAGATAAGGCTACCTCTTAAGTAACCACTTGGATTGATCGATCCCATCTAACGGTAGATTAAAAGTCATCTTAAAGCTATTTGTCTTCACATCATAGTCAGTCTGCCAGAAATCATTTCCGTGAACCGACTGATCTAACTTCACCTCCTTACCATCGACTATCTGGTAGAGCTCGTAACCATCGGCGCTCTTTAAACCTTCAAACCTAACAGGAACAAACCCAACCCCTCCTTTTATCTCCACAGCCACCTCATCTTTCTCAGCCTGAATAATGATAGGATAGGATTGCTGGAGCTTACCTCCATCCACCTTCACCTTAAGATCATTTCCAAGAGCCTCCCTATAGGTTGTCTTCCATGACCCAGGATTCTCAGCTACATGCCTTCTAAAGGTATCATTAGAACCGTAATAATCATCCGCCACATTAGGCAGCGTGATCCATTCCACCTCTAACTCCACCACATCCCCAGGCTCAAATTCCTTCACTCCCTCCGGAGCTCTCAGAAGAAAATCAATATTCGCACCAGATTCATTACTCTTATAAACTGGGAATTCTACAACAGGTTTAGAGTAATCTTTCCCTCCTGCCTTCACCTTGTATGAGCGTATTACCATTGCACGATAACCTTTTCCCCAGTCTCTACTATCATTTACCGTAGCATTTGGGAAAGCTACCCACCAAGGCCCAGAACCTGAAAGCGTCGTTTTAGGAACAAACTTAGTTTTTGGCTTAAGATCATTAGAAGACTGATGCTCTCGGATCAGTCCGCCTTCATTCCCATAAGCTATCTTAGGCGTCACAAGGTGATGAGACCTGCCCATTTTAAATAACCACCCCTCAGCGCTCACTCTCTTCTTAAACTCATACTTAATATTGGTAAATGTCCGCGCGTAGTCATTCGTTCGCAGAGTTCTAACTGTTGAAGAAACACCCACTTCACTCTCCGCTCCATAGTAACCGTCATAAGCCACCTCAGTCATGCATGGCCCATGGGCCACATAAGC
Source organism: Akkermansiaceae bacterium (assembly GCA_023300205.1). Classification (GTDB taxonomy): domain Bacteria; phylum Verrucomicrobiota; class Verrucomicrobiia; order Verrucomicrobiales; family Akkermansiaceae; genus Rubritalea. The sequence continues at coordinate 7,283 of JALZVD010000070.1, forward strand.
AGCCTTCATACCCTTAAAGAGTAATTTATCTCCAGTTGATCCATCCAGACCTAGCCAGTCTCCCCCCCAACCAGCATCTGTCCATTGCCATTTCTTACCATCCTTACCATTACGAGCCATCAACATTCTAATATCAGTTACAGCCACATCCACTAAGCTCATATCCATATCCATACAATACGTCTCGCCCCAAGCTCCAATTGCCAACTGATCCCAGCGTCCATTACCTCCATACCCCACTAGTGACAACTGTGAGTGACTCGCTGAAGGAACTGTACCATAAAACCCGTAAACGATTCTCAGCTTATATTTTTTCTGCCCTTTCACAGTCGGCAACACCATAGACGATCTCAAATAATCACCCATCTCAGAGTAATGCCAATTCTTACTAAGCTGAACAGGCAAACCAGTTGGAACCCCATTCTCGTCACACAAAATAGGACACATCCCTGTAATACTAGCTGGTGTAAATAACTCTAACATAAACGGAATCGCTGACACTCCATCAGATTCCACAGTAATATCTATCTCATCATAATCCCTATGTTCATTAAACTCTTTATTCCTCTCACGCTTAGGATTATGCACCCTAGCCACATAACAATTAAATTTCTTATCATACGTCACCGCAGGTAGATCATTTAACTTCATCTCAACAGCAACCTTAGTAGCCGGATTCACCTTAGCTCCTAAATCACAATTTAAAGTGACACTGGTACTCTCCCCAGCCTTCCAGAATCCAGAATTTTCTTGTTCCGCATATTTACTGTATCGCGCATCACCAAAACGAATACTCAGTTTAGCATCATCCCAGTTAACTCGTGGCACAGCAGTGTTTGTCTCGAAGTTATTCTCGTAAGTAAGCCCTTTCCTATTCCGAATCTCAGCAGCATTCCTCCTATGCTGTATCAGTTCATTTCTAGATAATGCTCTGTTCCAAACACGTAATTCATCCATGATCATAGGAGCCATTTTTCCATTTCCATCCGCACGTTTACCTAAGCTAAGTGCACCATTACCTAGATTACGTTTCTTACCTATCACCTTAGATTTTTTCAGATTGCCATCTAAATAAAGTGATAAAGTTGTTCCGTCATAAGTCATCGCCACATGATACCATGTATCTGGATTAATCTCCTTACTTTTAGTATCAACAAAATGAACATTCCCAGCCCCTTTACCCCCTATATTCATCACCCCCCTCACAGAACCATTTGAAAGGATTAAGCCATAGTTACCATCATTAGTCTCATTCCTGTTTTTGCACAGTATCCAACCACGTCCTTTATTTACTAAAGATCTAGGGACCTTAATCCAGGTTTCCACAGTAAACACCTCGTTTTCAAGGCCCTTCTCATGCTCTATCACCTCCGGCGCATCCACCACACAGATTCCTTTTCCATGAACCCCAAATTCAGGACCATCCTTATAATCTACCCCTGGTGACACTGTCGCTGTAAAATTCAATGACGATGGCCACGCAATGACCTCTAAAGATGAATCAGCCAACAAAGTCTCTCCATCTGCCGCTTTAAATTCCACCCCTTGTATCTCAAAATTCTGAACATAACGAGCAGACTCCCATAACATAGTCCCCTCAAACTTCTTCCCTTCCGCTCGTTCTTTACTAGCCAAACAACTCACAGCTCTATAAACCTTACCACCCTTCTCTAACTCTATCTTCAAGTCAGCATCTTTAAGCTGCTGCATCCGACCTCCTGCAGCCAAAGCCCCTTTGTAATCCAGACCATCATTGAGCATCCCAAATTCCGCCTTATCTAGCTGCGCCATATCCAATTTCAAACCAAAGAAACCAGTCTCTAGGCATAGAATATCCTTAGACTCATCACCCTTATGCTTACGCACACCATTCTCCCAATACCCAAACGAGTAATCCTTACCAGACAATGGAAAAATCTTATCTTGAGCATCTGAAAATGAAGCCAAACAAACTACGGCAACAACAATAGTAGAGTATATATATTTCATAATATGAATGAGCAATTGATCTATTTAGTAACCTTTTTCTTCTTCCGCTTAGCCTCGAATTTAGTATTCCCCTCCAAAGCATGATCAGAATAAGTCGTCGCCGTCTTCCCCAAGACCTTCTTATCAGGCAGCTCAGGATAACTAACTAGAAAATTATTCTCATCAATGAGGTTAATAACGTAATGAGTTGTCCCCTTAGGCAACACCACAGAAACCATACTTTCATCAATTATCTTCGCGGGCATCCTGAACCACTCCTCATCCTTAGATCCACCATTCAAAGTATACAGCAGATTAGCTCGTCTAACTTTCGCCCCATTCCCCTCATAAATAACATTCACCTCGTCTCCTACTAAAGTATGAGATTTTGCAGAACACACTCTTTCTTTCCCCTCTAAGTCACCACCATAATTAGGATTTTTATAAGGATAACTCGCCTTCATCTCAGTAAGTCTCTTCTTTAACTCAGCATCCATTTCTTTTACCTTCTCAGGCATTTCCTTTACTAAGTTCTTCGCCTCTTCTATATCCACCCTAACCTGCTTACCTTCCTCATCCTTATAAAGATGATACAACTCAAACATCGGCTTTTTAGGACCCCCAAAGTTCGCATAGTTTCGAATCAACTTATACCCGCCAACCCGTATCGTACTCTCCAATGCAGCCGAATTAGGAAAATGCCAAACCATCGTATCCCTAACAGTTCCATCAGGATTCTTAATCAACGCCCCATTACTAGGAGACCTCAAAAACTCTGTAAGATCACATCCATCGAGATGCTTCCCTTCGGGTTTCTTCACACCAGCCAACTTAAGCAGAGTAGGATAAAAATCCAACCCATTCACCACAGCATCAGACTCCACATTCGCTGGTATTCCTGGCCCTGTAATAATCAAAGGCACTCTAACCCCTCCCTCCATCGCAGATATCTTACCTCTATCCAGCGGATAATTATCCGTAATAATTTCCCCTGGCATTGTCTCCATACCGCCATTATCTGAAGTAAAGATAACATAGGTATTCTCACTCAACTTATGCCCTGGCCAGCGAGGATCATCAGTCTCATCTAGATAATCAAAAACCTTACCCACATGATAATCCAGCTCCTCCACCATCGCACAGTAAAATGGATTCGTTTGCCCAGCACCCTCCCATCCATCATCTTTCAATGTCGATTTATCAATCCCTAACTTCTTACAATATTTCTCTAACAAACGTTCATTACGCGTATGAATAGGAGTATGAACTAGCCAAGTCGCATAATACAGAAAGAAGGGCTTCGCTTTATTCTCCTTAAGAAAGCTCAGTGCATTCGCACTATTAGAATGATAAGGGAATCCATTCTCATCTAACTTATATTTATCTCCCTCCTCATCAGTCGCAAATCCACTCACCCTACTCGGCCTCATCCTAGCAGTCATCCCTATCTCACTCCTCGTCCAGTCAAACCCCTGATCCTCAGGCTGGGGAAAAGAATGATGATTAATCGCCATATGCCACTTACCTACATGTCCAGTAACATAGCCATCACCCTGAAGAACCTTAGCTAAAGTAACCTCATCTGCAGGCATCCTACCACTATACCATGGTGCTATCATTTTCCAGCCTGTCTTACTTTGCGCAATAGGCGGATGCCCACCCACCACATGTGTCTTCTGCGCACGCGCAGGATGATTCCCACTCATAATAGCACACCGTGTCGGAGCACAGGTAGGAGCTGGTGAGTAAGCTTGCCAAAATTTCACTCCACGTTTAGCCAAGCCATCTATATTCGGCGTCTCCATCGGTGACGGCTTATCAAGGTCATAGCATTTCACATCCTGCCATCCCAGATCATCAGTAAGCAGTAAGATAATATTAGGCTTTGATGGCCTCAGATCTGCTGCATTCGAAACACCTGAGCCCAACAGGTAAAGAGCAACCCCAAATACCGGAGTAAGTAAATTTGTTTTAATAGATAAAATAGTATGTTTCTTCATATCTGTGTGACTACATGCTATACGAACTATAGCTCACACTACTATCAAATAATTCAAATAAAATCTTAGACTGATCTTACCTTTCAAAAGATAATGAACCTGCCGCCTACCCGTTAAAAAACGCCACCAGAATAAGAATATTCAGCAAGCCTTTCACCAGTTTACAAGCTCTCTTCTTCGTTATTTTCTTCTCCGCAGCAGAGCTTTTTCTATAGCTCTTTGGAGCGGTAAGCAGATATTAGTTTACCTCAATAGACACATGATCGATCGCGTCAATATAGTGGTCAATAGTACTATTCATTTACCGTTTTAATTTTTAGACTTAGGAACTTTTTGTTCTTTTTTCTTCTTCACTGCCCCTGACTTCCAGATCTGAATTGGAGCATCATTCTTAGACTCTTTCCCCTCAACTGACGAACCTGCATCCACATAACTAGTCAACTGAGCAAGGAGCCTCTCAGCTACTTCAGGCTGCTTACTATAAAGATTTTTCGTTTCACCTGGATCTGCCGCTAAGTCATATAGCTGAGCCTTCGCTGCTCCAGCCTGCATCGCCTGCACCTCTCTGGGAGCAGTCCAACCACCAGAACCATAAGCAAGAATCAGCTTATAATTTCCTTCACGGTAGGCAAAATGCCCACTCACACTATGATGAATGATTCCTTTTCGGCTAAACTCAGCCAGCTCTCCACTAAATATAGATAAAATACTCTCACTATCTTCACCAGCATTCTTAGGCAGTTCTTTTCCCACTAACTCAGCACACGTAGCAAGTAAATCACTCTGACACGTTAGCTCATCAGAGATACTCCCAGCTTTGATCACCTTTGGCCATTTCACAAGAAATGGCACTCGGTGACCACCTTCCCAAATATCTGCTTTAGAACCTCGGTATTGCGCACTAGCAAAATGCCCATGGCTTTCCAAGCTCTCAAAGCCTGCTGCCTTTGAGCAACCATTATCACTAGTTA